>JANOUB010000254.1:0-3772 GCA_031416615.1 Thermoleophilia bacterium | reverse complement strand
CCGACGTCGGCCCCCAGGAGGACGTCGACGATGTCACCGGGGAGCAGGCGCACCATCATGAAGATCAAGACCGAGATCCCGATCAGCGTCGGGATCGTGACGAGAATGCGCTTGAGGACGTACCCGCCCACGGCCTACCGGTGAGCCGAGCTGGGAGGGGCGCCGAAGCGGCGCCCCTCCCGACAGAGAGCAGCAGGGACTACGGTCAAGAGCTCAGCCACACGGTGTTGCGGAGACCCGTGTTGAAGTCGTCGAAGGCGACGTACATGCCCTGCACGCGCTTGTTGACGACCTGGTACTTGTTCACCTGGATGAGTCCGATCTGCGGCAGGTCGTTCTGGAGCTGGATCTGCGCGCTCTTGTACAGCGGCAGCCGCTTGGCCTGGTCGAGTGTGAACTTGCCGTTTCCGACGGCGCGCCAGACCTTGACGTTCTTCCAGAGCGGGTACCACCTCTGATAAATCACGTTGCTCGGGTTGTACTCGTTCATGTAGCCGTCGACGTCGCCGCGCATGCCGCGGGCAGTGAGATCCCACTCGAAGTTGCCGAGGCCGTTGTTCGCCGCGAACGTGCCCGGCTCCTGGGCGACGATCTCGACGTCGATGTTGATCGCTTTCAGCTGCGACTTGATCACCGATGCGATCTGCTGGAACTCGATTGGCGTCGAGAACGTCGACAGCTTGACGGAGAAGCCCTTCGACTGCCCGGCGGCGGCCATCAACGCCTTCGCCTTCGGTAGGTTGAACTTCTGGTACTTCTGCTTCAGTTCGGCCTGCGTCAGCGGCCACGGGCCGTACCCGGGCGGGACGATGCCGGAGTAGTTGCCGTTGCCGTTGTAGACGGTGTCGATGATCGCCTGCCGGTTGATCGCGAAATTGACCGCCTGGCGGACACGGACGTCGTGCCACGGCTTCGGATCGCCCTTGATCGTGAACTGCAGCTCGCGGAACGCCGCGGTGCCACCCTTGAGAACAACCAGGCTGCTTTCGTTCCTCAGCGCGGTGGCACCGTCCGTCGAGACCGTTGCGCCGTCGATCGCGCCGGCGCGCAGAGCCGCGATGCGGGCCTGCTCGTCGGGAAGCGTCTTCAGCGTCATCGCGTCCATGTAGGGCTGACCCTTCTTCCAGAAGTCCTTGTTGGCCACGTACTCCACCCGGTCGTTCGGGTTGAAGCCGACCATCCGGTACGGCCCTGTCCCAACCGCGTTACGGGCGGTGTTGATCTGGTCGTAGAGGCCGTCAGGCACGATCGAGGAGTAGCGCCCCCAGGCTAGGAACCCGAAGGTGCGTGCGTCCGGCGCCTTGAGGCGGAGCCGGGCCACGTACTTCGAGACCACGTCCACTCCTGCGAATGCCGGCACTTGGCCGACAGTGGCGATGCTGCCCGGCAGCGGCGGGGCCAGCATCTTCTCCACGGAGTACTTGACATCACCGGCGTCGACTTCCTTGCCGTTGTGGAACTTCACGCCCTTGCGGAGGTTGAAGAGGATCGTGCGGGCGTCGACGATCTTCCACGACTCGGCGAGCGCCGGCTTCAGGTTCAGGTCCTTGTCCCACTCGACGAGGGAGTCGTAAGCAGCCTGCTTACCCCAGTGGTTCGACGTCAGGATCGCTCCGAAAGGAGCAACGTGGACCGGGTCCTGCTCGAGAGCCCAGATGATCCGCCCACCGCGCCTGATCGGGGTCGCCCGGGAGCGCCGCGTCGCGGCCTTCGCCCCGCCGGCGAGCGAACCGGCTGCAATCGCGCCGGCGCCGACGACGCCCGCTTTGACGAGCAGGTCTCGGCGACTGAGCTCGCCCCCTACCGGGGTATCGGGAGTTTCTTTGTCGGACACAGCACGTCCCTCCTTATCGTCAAGGTCGGTCAGAGGATCTGACCGACTCGCGGAGCCTCACCGTTGATGTCGTCATAGAAGACGGATTCTCGTACCTGAATGTTGGCGAGGCGGTCGACCGCATCGCGGTCGAGCTCGACGCCAAGCCCCGGTGCAGCGGAGACCTCGATGAAGCCGTTGCTCATCTCGACGGGCTCGGTGAGCACGTCGAGCTCCTGCAGCGGGTAGTGTGTATCGCTCGCGAACGGGAAGTTCGACGACGACGCGACCAGATGTGCGTTCGCCATCGTCGCTGCGCCCAACTCGGCCCAGCTGCCGATCGCGCACCACTTTCCTGCGGCGTCCGCGAGAGCAGCGATCTGACGCGCACGGGTCAGCCCACCCGCCTCCGAGGGATAGACGACGAACACATCGCACGCGTCGGCCTTGATCAGCTCGAGCGCCGAGCGCACGTCGGTGCAGCCTTCGTCGGCAGCGATGGGAACCGCGACCGACCGTCTCACCTGCGCGAGCCCCTGGATGTCGAAGTCGGGGACGGGCTGTTCGACGTACTGGAGATCGAAGTGCTCGAGACCTCGGATCCACTTGATCGCCGCCGGCACGCTCCAGATCATGTTTGCGTCGATCCGGATCTTGACGGCCGTTCCGACCTCGTCGCGAATCGCCGCGATCGTGTCGTGATCCTGACCGAAGTCGCGCCCGACCTTGAGCTTCAACTCGGAATACCCGGCGTCGACGAATGCCGCTGCCTTCCGCGCGTTGGCCTCGGGCTCGTCGATGAACAGGTAGCCGACGACGGGCACACGGTCACGGCAGAAGCCGCCGAGCAACTCGGCGACCGAGACGTCGAGGGCCTTCCCCTTGATGTCCAGGAGTGCCATCTCGATACCGGCGATCGCATACGCACCGATCCGGCTCCAGTTCCGGGTGAACTCCTCCATCCGGTGGACGAGCCACTCCGTGCGACGTGGATCCTGTCCGACGAGGAACTGGGTCAGCTCTGCGTCGATGATCGTCCGGATCGTCGGTAGCGTCGGCCCGGGAGCCTCGCCGATGCCGACGATTCCCTCATCCGTCGTGATCTCGACGAGAAGCCCGGACGCCGACAACCGCGTTCCGCCAGGCCAGACGAGAGGCTCGCGCATCGGTGTTCGAACAGGGGTCGTATGGATGCTGGTGATCTTCACCGAGGGTGGCTACACTAGGCCCGAAGTGCGAGATTGTCAACCATCCAACGATTGTAGACAATTTTGTATGATTGGGGCACGTGATGGCCGCTAGCGTCGAGCGCACACCAACCGTCATCGTCGATGCAGGCGCCGGCAAGGGTGGTCCACGCGGCCAGCAGGTGGTCGAGATCCTGCGCAGCGCAATCATCATGGGAGACTACGAGCCGGGCGAGCGATTGATCGAGGCTACGCTCTCGACCGAGCTCGGCACGAGCCGCGGCCCTGTCCGCGAAGCGCTCCGCCAGCTCGAGAACGAGGGCCTCGTGATGTCGGTTCCCTATCGCGGCGCCGTCGTGCTCGGCGTTTCGGACGAGGAGGTGCAGGAGATCCTGATCCCGATCCGGCTCACGCTCGAGCGCTACAGCTTCGCCCACGCGCTCGACCGGATCACGGACGCCGACTTCGCGGAGCTCGGCAAGCAGGTGTGGCTGATGGAGCAGGCAGCCGCCGCCGACGATCTCCTCAAGCTCGTCGAGGCCGACCTCCGTTTCCACGACATCGTGATCTCGTCATCGGGACAGACGCACACCGTGCAGATCTGGAGAAGCATCTGGCCCCGGATCCGCGCCTACTTCTTCCGCTACGGGCGCGGCAGCGACCTCGTCACGATGGTGGAAGAGCACCGGGAGCTGCTGGCGGCGCTCCAGACTCGCGATCCAGCCCTGATGTTGACGCAGCTCGAGCGCCACATCGCGGTCCCGATCCCCAC
>JANOUB010000253.1:0-1966 GCA_031416615.1 Thermoleophilia bacterium | reverse complement strand
ACCTCGCCGGGACGCACGTCGCGGTCGACGGTGGCGCCGATCAGGTCGAGCGCGCAGCTCTCGGAGGCGACGACCCAGTCATCGCCGATGCGCCCGAGCGTGAGGGGCCGGATGCCGTGCGGGTCGCGGAACGTGACGAGGGTGTCGTCGACGAGCGCGACCACCGAGTAGGCGCCCTCGAGACGACGCATCGTGGCGGCCACCGCCTCGGGCAGAGGAGCGGGATCGCGGGCGATCAGGGCTGCGATCACCTCGGTGTCGGACGTCGACCCGAGCCGAATACCGTCTGCGACGAGCTCCTCGCGGAGGACGCCCGCGTTCGTCAGATTGCCGTTGTGGCCGAGGGCGACGGTGCGCGCCCGCCCGTGATGGACGAGCGGCTGGGCGTTCGACCAGTGCACGCCCCCGGTCGTCGAATAGCGGGTGTGGCCGATCGCGACCTCGCCGGGAAGCGCCTGCAACTGCTGTTCGTTGAAGACCTGGGCGACGAGCCCCATGTCGCGGAGCACCGTCAGGCGGCCACCCTCCGAGACCGCGATCCCTGCCGATTCCTGGCCCCGGTGCTGCAGGGCGAAGAGCGCGAAGTACGAGAGCCGCGCGACGTCACGGTCGACCGAACGGATGCCGAAGACGCCACACATGGCTAGATCTCCCGCTCCCAGACGGCCCGCAGGCGGGCGAGCGTCACCCCGAGGATCTCGTCGCCGCCGACCTCGCCGATCCGCCGAACGCCGACGTCGGATCCGAGCGGATCGGTCTCGCCCTCCAGGGCCGGGAGGGCGAGGATCACCTGGCCGCATCCCTCGCCAAACAGACTGACCGGGTCGAGTGAGAGGTCGAGCCGGGCGCCGACACCCGAGTGCAGAGCAGCCTCGGCGAGCGCAACGGCGAGGCCGCCGTCAGAGACGTCGTGGGCCAGCGAGCAGCGTGGAGCCGCCTCGATCACGAAACGTACGAGGGCCGCCTCGGCTGCGAGGTCGAGGGCGGGAGGTGACCCGGAGACGCTGCCGTACCGCGCCTGCAGCTCCGAGCCGGGCAACGCAGGTGTCCCGGTCGACGCAAGTACGATCACGTCGCCCGGCCGCCAGCTGCCGGGAATGCGGCGCACGTCGGGCACGAGCCCGACGCAGCCGACGACCGGCGTGGGATAGATCGAGCGGCCGTCGGTGTCGTTGTAGAGCGAGACATTGCCGGAGACGATCGGCAGCCCGAGCGCCTCGCAGGCCTGAGCCATCCCTTCGATCGACTCGGCGAGCTCCCAGGCGATCTCGGGCTTCTCCGGGTTGCCGAAGTTGAGGCAGTCGGTGAATCCGAGCGGCTCGCCACCCGCACAGGCGACGTTGCGCGCCGCTTCGAGGATCGCCGTCGCGCCACCGGTGAACGGGTCGAGCGAGCCGAGGCGACCGGTGCCGTCGAGGGTGAGTGCGAGGCCACGATAGGACGGCCGTAGCCGCAGCACGGCGGCGTCAAGACCGGGACGGCGCACGGTGCGCGACTGGACGAGCTGGTCGTAGCGGCGCGTCACGAACGCGCGCGAGCGGAGCGCGTCGGAGCCGAGCAGGTCGAGCAGCACGTCGGCCGTCGGAGGGAGCTCCGGGAGCGCAATCTCGGGCGTCGCCTGCCGCGGCTCGCGCTCGACGACATAGCGAGGACAGTCCTCGGTGAGGAAACGGGCCGGAATCGTGCCGGCCACGTCACCGTGCCACAGCGCCCGCAACTCGCCGGTCTCGGTCACCTCGCCGATCACTGCGCGGTGCAACTCCCAGCGGTCGATCACCGCCTCCACCTCGGCGAGCCGCTCGGGTGCGACGATCGCGACCATCCGCTCCTGCGACTCGGAGATCATGATCTCCCACGGCTCCATCCCGTCCTCGCGCTGCGGAACGCGGTCGAGGTGGACGTCGATGCCGTAGTCGGCGGCCATCTCGGAGAGCGACGAGGCGAGGCCGGCGGCGCCGCAGTCCTG
>JANOUB010000252.1:0-1845 GCA_031416615.1 Thermoleophilia bacterium | reverse complement strand
TGGGCAGCGACGACGACGGTACGCCGCCCGCCTCCGCGTAACAACGGGCGCCCGGTAAACTAGGCGAACGGGCTGGAGTCGCTCTTTTCCTGCAAATTGCGGGAAACGAGCGGGTTGTGGGCGCCGTCCGACCCACCTCCTAGCATCCCGAATCCCTCCCAGCGCTCGATGCGCGCGCTGAGAGGACATTTTTGATCTACGGACGGCCGGGAGGTAGGCAATGGCGACGACGAAGGCAACAACAGAGTCAGCGACGACGGCACCGATCAGGCTCGCCGCGACGGAGGACTACGTCAACGCGGTGATCGACGAGGGTGCGAGCGTCACCCCGCAACGGTTCTTCACTATCCCCGGCCGCGACCCGTTCGACGAGATCGAGTGGGAGTCGCGCCACGCCCTGATCCCGGGCAAGGATGGTCCGGCGTTCGACCAGAAGGACGTCGAGTTCCCGCGCTTCTGGTCGCAGACAGCGACGAACATCGTGGCGCAGAAGTACTTCCGCGGCCGCATGACCTCGCCGGAGCGCGAGCGCTCGGTGAAGCAGATGGTCGGCAGGGTCGTCGACACGATCGGCGGCTGGGGACGGCAGGGAAGCTACTTCGCGACCGGCGAGGAGGCCGAGACGTTCGAGGCCGAACTGAAGGCGATCCTCGTCAACCAGATCGCGTCGTTCAACTCGCCCGTGTGGTTCAACGTCGGCTTCGAGGAGAAGCCTCAGTGCTCTGCTTGCTTCATTCTCTCGATCGAGGACTCGATGGACTCGATTCTCGACTGGATCCGCCGCGAGGGCGTGATCTTCCGTGGCGGCTCTGGCTCGGGCCTCAACCTGTCGCGCCTGCGCTCCTCGCACGAGCAGTTGTCGAAGGGCGGCTACGCGTCCGGCCCTGTCTCGTTCATGCGCGGCGCCGACGCCTCGGCAGGCACGATCAAGTCGGGCGGCAAGACGCGCCGGGCGGCGAAAATGGTCGTACTCGACATCGACCATCCCGACGTCGACGAGTTCATCTGGTGCAAGGCGAAGGAGGAGCGCAAGGCCCGTGTGCTCGAGCAGGCGGGCTACGACATGTCGCTCGACTCGCCCGACTGGGCCTCGATCCAGTATCAGAACGCGAACAACTCGGTGCGCGTCACGGACGCCTTCATGGAGGCGGCCGTCGAGGGCAAGGAGTGGAACCTCACCGCCCGCACCGACGGCTCCGTCATCCGCACGGTCGACGCGCGATCGCTCCTGAAAGACATCGCCGAAGCTTCCTGGCAGTGCGCCGACCCGGGCGTGCAGTACGACACGACGATCAACCAGTGGCACACGAGCCCGAACACGGGCCGGATCAACGCGTCGAATCCGTGTTTCCCGGGTGATGCGCGTGTTCACACGACGCTCGGGCTACTCACGTTCGAGGAGCTCTACGAGCTCGCCGAACAGGGTGAGGAGTTCCGGGTCTACACCCACCGGGCGACTGCCGAGGAGCCCGGCGAGGGTGTCGTCGCGACCGTTCCGCTCGCCGTCATGCGCAACGGCGTCAAGCCCGTTGTACGGCTCCGCTTTGCCAACGGCCAGGAGTTGCGCTGCACGCCGAACCACAGGATCTGGACACTCAACCGCGGCTACGTGCCGGCGGAGGATCTCACCGGCGAGGACGTCGTTCTGCTGAACGACAGCCCGACTACCGCCGAGGATGCAGCGTGGGCGCTGCCGGTCGGGGTCGAGACGGTCGCGGTGTCGCGCTCGAGTGGCGGGACCACCGTGCGTCGCGAACTGCCCGACCGCTGGAGCGAGGGTCTCGGCGAGCTCCTCGGTCATGTGGTCGGCGACGGCTGGTTGACGGACGTTCAGACAGGATGGGT
>JANOUB010000251.1:0-1724 GCA_031416615.1 Thermoleophilia bacterium | reverse complement strand
CTCTGCCACGTCACCTCCACGACACCACGGAAGGTCTCGAATGCCGGTGAGGACGACCTCGTCCTGCTCATCGTGGGCGGCAAGGACGGCTACGTGGCACGAGACGGCCAGCTCGTCGACCCCGCCGACGCCGAACGCCGGGCAGCACTCGGCAAGGGCTGAGCCTGGCTCAGCCTACGAGGCGCTCGAAGATCTCACGCGACGGCTTGCGGGCTCCCGCGGCGGTGTAGAGCCCCGACTGCCAGCCCGCAGGGATGCGCGGCTCGTCCTGCAGCAGGAACCAGATCATCATGTCGACCTTGGGGTTCGCGGCCAGCTTCGTCCACGCCTGCTTCATGTACAGCGCCTGGAGTGCGGGCGAGACACCGAACAGCCGGTCCGGTGGATTCGTCTGGTAGCCGTACTCGGTCACCCAGATGCGCATGTTCCCGTAGAGGCGGGCCAACTCCTTCGTCAGCACCTCGAAGTTGCCGAGGGTGACGGCCGTCGGCGGCTGGCCGCGCTTGCCCGGCGGTGGCTTCGTGTTCGGCGTCTCGGACGGGTAGCCGTAGTACGGGTGATGGGCGTACGCATCGAACCCCCTGGCGCCGGCGAGCTTCATCGACCGGAGGAAGGCGAGCGGCGCGACGGATGAGCGCACCGTGCCCGGCTGGTTGTTGCCGCGCGGCGACGTGACACCGCAGGCGACCTTGTTAAACGAGCTGACCGATTTCGCCGCCTTGACGACGGCGTTGCAGATCCTGGCGTAGTCGATCGCGCTCTGGATCACCCACCTGGTGCCCGACCGGACGAACTGGGGCTTCATGAACACCGGGTTGTTCGGCTCGTTCCAGGCGATCCACCTGGCCACTCGTCCCGCATTGGTGCCGTCCGGCAGCGTGTACGTGCCCGAATAGCGCCGCGCCGCGGCCGTCGCGAACGCCTGCAGGTCGGCCGCGTTCGTCGGGGCAGCGTTCCAGCCGGCCGAGGCGTTGGCCCACGCGGGCGTCCCGATCACGGTGAAGATCGGAGCCATCTTGTAGGCGAACGCGTACCGCACTGTGCGGTCGTACGTCGCCCAGTCATAGGCCGGATCGGCGGGGTTCGCAGCGTTTGTGGGCCTTCGGCGGGCGACGCCGTTCGGCCCGCCCCACCACAGGTTCACCCGGATCACCTGGGTCCCGAGCTGCGCGAGGCTCGGGAAGATCTTGTCGGGATTGCCGTAGAGGATCTGCGCGTCGTCGTAGATCCCCTTCTGGATGAACTTCGAGGCCTCGGCCGTGGACGCGCCGGCGAGGGCCGCGACGAAAGCTGCCGCGGCCACGATCGCACCCGCCCTACGCAACGGCTGCGTTCCTGCCGAGCGACGCGAGCGTCCGGCGCAGGCCTTCGTCGAGCTCGATCTCGGGCGCCCAGCCGAGCAGCTGCTGCGCCCGGGTGATGTCGGGCTGGCGCACCTGTGGATCGTCGACCGGCAACGCCTCGAAGACGATGGGGCTCGAGGAGCCTGTGGCGCGCACGACCGCCTCGGCGAGCTCGAGCAGCGTCATCTCGGTCGGGTTGCCGATGTTGACGGGGAAGTGCTCGCCCGACTCGGCGAGCAGGATCAGCCCGCGGACGAGATCGTCGACGAAACAGAAGCTCCGGGTCTGCGAGCCGCTGCCGAAGACGGTCAACGGCTTCTCCTCGAGAGCCTGGCGGATGAACGTCGGGATCGCGCGGCCGTCGTGGGGGCGCATCCGGGG
>JANOUB010000250.1:0-8437 GCA_031416615.1 Thermoleophilia bacterium | reverse complement strand
GTCCTCACGAGGTTCGCATGGTCGGCGTTCGCGAGCCGGTTCGCCTCTGCCCGCATCTCCGCGACCACGCTCCGCTCCTCGAGCACGAGCACGGCATCGACGACTCCCGCGGCAAGCAGGTACCCCTCGATCTCCTCCCAGCCCTTCGCATAGGCACGTGCGTGCGAGCTGCGTTCGCCCACCTTCAGCCGAACCTCCTCCACAGAGGCGACGCTCCGCAGAAACGACGCGCCGGCCGCCGTTGGCGTTCGCACCTCGAGGTGCGGCGACCGCGGGCCCGTGAGGGACCCGCCTCCGAGAAAGGCTCCGCGGAGGTACGCGCCGCGACAGCACGAGCGTGCGACGACATGACCGGGCGGGCGGGCGAGCGGCCGATGGTCGTCGTCGAGCACTCCCGCCTGAGCCAGCGTCTCGAGGGTGTGCTCGGCGCCGTCAACGTGCAGCTGAAACCGGGTCGAGCGGCCGAACGACTGCATCGTGTACGTGCGAATCTCCGCCGGCACACGCAACTCCGCGAGAAGCGCGAAGGCGCGCCGCGCGGCCGCTGAGGAACCGAGGTCGAGGTGGAACGCGACTGCGCCCCGGCCGCGGAGGTGCACGGTGCCGGCGGTGTGGAAGAGCGCCGAGATCTCGGCCAACCGGTCACAGCGTCGGCGTGGCGCTATCGCCGCGAGCTCGGCCCTGACGTCGTCTGCCAGGGAGCCCGGTCTCACAGCTGGACGCCCTCGAGCGCGAGCAGGCGGCGCTTGAGCTCCGGCCCGGCTTCCCCGTAGCCGCCGATCCCGTTCGCGGCGACAACACGGTGACAGGGGATGATGAGTGAGAATCGATTCTCGGCGCAGAACGACCCTGCCGCCCGGGCGGCCCCGGGACGGCCTGCGAGCGCGGCAAGCTCGCCGTACGAGACGACGTCGCCCCACGGAATGGCGCGTGCCGCCGCAGCAAGTTCGCGCTGCAGCGGCGTCGCCCATGAGAGATCGATTGGAATCGCCTCATACGAGGTAGGGACCCCAGCGAGGTGCGAAACAACCCGCCGGCACAGATCCGGCACACAGTCGCCACAGACCGGCGACAGTTCGTCCGGTAGCGTTCGAGCTGGGAGCCTCGCTCCCCCATTGGGGGAGGCCGTCGAGGCCTCGGGCGCGGCTGGTCCCGTGTCGGCGTCCGAAGCAGCTCCCTTGTCGGCGTCCAAGACAACGAATGCCGCCAACGTCGCCGGTGCTCGCTCCTGCTCCAGGCGCAGAGCCTCGCAGGCGAGCTCGTGCCGGACGATCATCCCGTCCTGCGTCCACACCTCACCGACGCCGAACTCGGGCATTTCGTAGAGATGCCGCATCACGCGCACGACAACGAGAATACAATCGGCGCCGTGAGCGCCCCCGGCATCTTCCGCCCGCCCGCCGCGCTCAACGAGCCGGTCAAGGGCTACGCGCCCGGTTCGCCGGAGCGAGCGGAGCTGCGTACCCGACTCGAGCAGATGGCCGCCGAGCGCATCCACATCCCGAACGTGATCGGTGGCGAGCGGGTCGAAACGGGCACGACGTTCGAGGCCGTGATGCCCCATCGCCGCTCGCACGTGCTCGCGGACGTCGAGAAGGGTGGTGCCGCCGAGGTCGAGCGCGCGATCGCTGCCGCCCGCGCCGCGCATCCTGCTTGGTCGCGCACGCCGTGGCACGAGCGGACCGCCATCTTCTTGCGCGCCGCCGAGCTGATCGCCGGCCCATGGCGCTCGACGATCAACGCAGCGACGATGCTCAACCAGTCGAAGACCGCCTACCAGGCCGAGATCGATGCAGCCTGCGAGACGATCGACTTCCTCCGTTTCAACGCCGGGTACCTCGTTCGTATCTACGAGGAGCAGCCCGTCTCGTCGCCGGGCGTCTGGAACAGGATGGAGTACCGGGCCCTCGAGGGCTTCGTGCTCGCGATCAGCCCGTTCAACTTCACTGCGATTGGCGCCAACCTGACGACGTCGCCGGCGCTGATGGGCAACACGGTCGTCTGGAAGCCGGCCTCGACGCAGGCCCTGTCGGCCTGGATCACGATGCGGATCCTCGAGGAGGCGGGCCTGCCGCCCGGCGTGATCAACCTCGTCTTCGGCCCCGGCGCCGAGATGGGGGCCGCTGCACTCGCGAGCCCCGAACTTGCGGGCGTCCACTTCACGGGCTCGACTCCGGTGTTTCACTCGATCTGGCGCACGATCGGCAACGGCATCGACCGCTACAGGAACTATCCGCGCCTCGTCGGCGAGACTGGCGGCAAGAACTTCATCCTCGCCCACCCGTCGGCGGACCCTGCGGCGGTCGCGGCGGCAATCGTGCGCGGCTCCTTCGAGTATCAGGGCCAGAAGTGCTCGGCGTCGTCGCGGCTCTACATTCCGTCGAACCTCTGGGGCGACGTCCGCGACATTCTGGAGCGCGAGGTCGGAGGTATCGCGATGGGCGATGTGAGCGACTTCACCAACTTCATGGGCGCCGTCATCGACGAACCGTCCTTTCGCACGCAGCGCGACGCGATCGCGGAGGCGAAGGCGGCGGGCGCCGAGATCGTCACGGGCGGCAGTACGGACGACAGTGTGGGTTGGTTCGTCGAGCCGACCGTGATCAAGACAGACGACCCGGGGTTTCGGTTGCTGCGCGACGAACTCTTCGGCCCCGTCGTCACCGCCTACGTCTACGACGAGTCGAAATGGGCCGATACGCTTGCTCTCGTCGACTCGACGGCATCCTATGGGCTCACGGGCGCCGTCTTCTCGAACGACCGCTACGCGATCGGCGAGGCGCACGAGGCGCTGCGGTACGCGGCCGGGAACTTCTACGTCAACGACAAACCGACGGGAGCCGTTGTCGGACAACAGCCCTTCGGAGGCGCGCGCGCCTCCGGCACGAACGACAAGGCGGGGTCGATGTGGAACCTGATCCGCTGGGTGAGCCCTCGCGTGATCAAGGAGACGCTCGTCCCGCCGACTGACTACCGCTACCCGTTCCTACAGCCGGACGAATGATGCACCCGGCTCCCGGCCTCGCGGTTATCGCGTACGCCGGGGTCCGACTCTCCGGGAAATCCGGTGCTGTTTGGCCGTGCGAAAACCGAGTGGCGCCTTGACGCAGGGAGCCCGCTAGGGCTATATCGGGGCGACCGAGGGTGCCCGGTGGACGTGCTCCTCGCCCTGGACGAGCCCGATCTCAAGATCGCGCGCGTCACGCTGACGGGCCGTCGCGGCAACACCTCGATCCTCGACTTTCACTACCTCGTCCGAACCAACGACAACAAGCGCTCGTAGATCAGCCTCGGCCATGTGTCTTCTGCCGCACGGGCTACGGTGTCCGCGTGCGCACCGTCCTCGATGCCGTGACGGCGTTCTGGGACTACCTCGCCTCGGTGCGGCCCCTCCCGCTCGTGCTCGCGATCGGCTGCCACGTCGCGAAGACGATGTGCACGAGCCGGGCCTGGCGCAATGTTCTCGCGGCCACCTACCCCGATGTGCGCGTCCGCTGGCTGTCGATCTACGCGGCCTACGTCGGCGGGGTCGGAGTCAACGCGATCTTCCCCGCCCGAGCCGGGGACGTCGTTCGCCTGACGATGGCCCATCGGGCGATCCGGGGATCGACCTACACGACCCTGGTCAGCTCGACCCTCGTGTTGTCGATCGTCGACGCATTCTGCGCCATCGCGCTCTTCTCGTGGGCGCTGACGCAGGGAGTGCTGCCGGGCCTGGACGTGCTCCCGTCGCTCCCGAGCTTCGACTTCGCCTGGCTCCTCGACCACGAGCGGGTCGCCGAGGCGCTGCTGCTGGCTCTCGTGCTCGGCGTCATCGCCCTCGCCGTCTGGCTCCGCTCCAACGTCGATGAGTTCAGAAGCCACGTCGGCCAGGCATTCACCGTCGTCCACACTCCCGCGCGCTGGCTCCGCACCGTGGTCGTCTGGCAACTCGCCGACTGGGCGCTCCGCCTGACGACGGTGTGGTTCATGCTCGACGCGTTCCGGATCGAGCAGTCGGTACGCAACGTGCTGCTGGTGCAGACGACACAAAGCCTTGCGACACTCGTGCCGGTCACCCCGGGCGGAATCGGAACCGAGCAGGCGTTCCTCCTCTACACGCTCCGCGGGCAGGCCCCACGCTCGGCGCTCCTCGCGTTCAGCGTCGGAATGAGGCTGATCCTCACCATCGTCAACGTCGTCGTGGGCTTCACGGCGATCCTGATCACCCTGCGCACGCTGCGTTTCCGCCGCATCTCCGGCCCGGCCGCCGGGGCGGACGCGTCCCCTGTCGACGAACGTTCAGGGCGAAGTGAAGCGGCCCAGCGGGGGAAGTAGCGTTCGTCCGGGAGAGGTAGCTATGTGGCGGGCCCACCCGTCCTGTGCACCTGGGCGTAGACCGCTCGCGCAGTCTTCGCCGGCAGGCCCGGAACGGCCTCGAGCTCTTCCTGCGAGGCGGCGAGGAAGCGGTCGGCCGAACCGAAGTGATGCAGGATCGCACGCCGGCGCGAAGGCCCGATGCCCTCGAGCGTGTCGAAAATCGACGCGAACGCCCGCGTATCGCGCTTCTGCCGGTGGAAGGTGACGGCGAACCGATGGGCCTCGTCGCGAATGCGCTGGAGCAGCTGCAGCCCCGGATCGTGCCGGTCGAGCAGGATCGGTTGCGAACGACCGGGGACGAACACCTCTTCCTCGCGCTTCGCAAGAGCGATGACTGCCACGCGCGGCAGCTCGTAGGTCGCCTGGATGGCCTCGAGCGCCGCCGCCAATTGCCCTTTGCCGCCGTCGATCACGACGAGGTTCGGGACGGCTGCGAAGCTTTCGTCGTACCGACTCGCGTCTGCGCTGTCGCGCAGGCGGGCGAACCGCCGGGCGATGACCTGTGCCATCGAGGCGAAGTCGTCCTGGCCGTCGAGGCCCCGCACAGTGAACGAACGGTAGTGAGCCTTCTTCGGTTGCGCATCGACGAACACGGTCATCGAGGCAACGATGTCGCGTCCCTGCAGGTTCGAGATGTCGAAGCACTCGACCCTCAGCGGCAAGCTCTCGAGGTTCAGGCTCTCGCGGAGGCTCTCGAGCGCCTCGATCCGGCGCAACCGCCTTTGCTCGGCCGCCGTCGTCTCGTGCCCGAGCGCCAGCTGTGCGTTCTCGGCGGCGAGCTCGGCGAGCCGCTTCTTCTCACCCCGCACCGGCGCCCGCACCTCGCAAGCGGCACCGCGGAGCCCGGAGAGAAACCCGGCGAGCGCCTCGGTGTCGGTCAGGTCAGAGGGGACGATCAGCTGCGGCGGCACGCTCGCTGCTGCGGTGTAGTACTCGAGGCAGAACCCTTCCAGGATCGTGGCTCGATCCTGCCCCTCGACGTTCTCCAGGTGGAAGGCATACCGGTCGATCAGCTTTCCGTCACGCAGGGGAAAGAGCTGCACGGCGGCGCGGTCGCCGTCGACCGCCAGCCCGATCACGTCGATCGTCCCGACCGCCCGCCTGTCTGCACCCTGCCGCTCGGCCAGGCTCTTGATCGCGAAGAGCCGGTTGCGGTACCGGGTGGCGTCCTCGTAGCGCTCCGCCGCCGCCGCGTCGCGCATCCGCTGCTCCAGCGATCGCACGATCGACCGCGTGTCGCCGGAGAGGAAGTCGATCACACCGTCGATCTGCTCGCGATACTCCGCCTTCGAGATCGCACCGATACAGGGCGCCGTGCAGCGCTCGATGTGGAAGTCGAGGCACGGGATACCCGAGTGCCGGCCGGGCTTCGGGCCCTCGCACGGTCGGAACTGGAAGACGCGGTTGAGGACGTCGAGCGTTTCACGCACCTTCTTCGCGTTCGCGTACGGGCCAAAGTAGACCGTGCCGCGACGGTGCCGCTCGCGTGTGAACATGACCCGCGGGTACTCGTCGGCCACGGTGATCGCGATGTACGGGAACGACTTGTCGTCGCGCAAGCGCACATTGAACGGTGGCCGGTGGCGCTTGACGAGGTTCTGCTCGAGATGCAGAGCCTCCGCCTCGGACGAGGTGACGATCACCTCGATGCGGCTGATCCGCTCGATCATGCGTTCGATCCCCGGCCGTCCGTCGCCGCGGTTGAAGTAGCTCCGCACGCGGGACCGAAGCGTCTTTGCCTTGCCGACGTAGAGGATGTCGTCGTTCTCGTCGCGAAAGAGGTACACACCCGGGCTACGCGGGAGTGTCGTCAATTGCTCACGCACCGATTCGCCCACGCCGTCTAGCGTATCCGCCACATGTTCCGCCGCCCCCTCCCATTCGCTGCCGCGCTCGCAGTCGCTGCGTCCGCACTCGCATTCGCGTCCCAGGCAGCCGCCGGTGGCCCCGAGATGTCCTTCGGCGCCGCCGAGGACGTCGTCCGAGCGCCCGATCTCGTCACCGCAAAGGCGAAGATGACGCTGTTCAGCCTGGCGGGCTTCTCGGCGATCCGGATCACGTCGCAGTGGCTTCCCGGTCAGGTCGCGCCACCCGAATCAGAGCTCGAGATCCTCCGGAACGTCGCCGCTGCCGCCCAACTCACGGGCGTCAAGGTCTATCTCTCCGTCTACCCGCCGGGCTCACGATCGACCCCGCTGACGCCCGAGGCGCGCGAGCAGTTCGCCGGCTACCTCACCGTTCTCGCGCAGCAGCTGCCCGCCGTCGACGATGTGATCGTCGGCAACGAGCCGAACCTCAACCGCTTCTGGCTGCCGCAGTTCAATCCCGACGGAACCGACGCAGCTGCGCCCGCGTACCTCGCGCTCCTCGCCCGGTCGTACGACGCGCTCAAAGCGGTTGACCCGGCGGTGCGAGTCTGGGGCGGCGCGCTCGCACCCCGCGGTGTCGACCGGCCCGGTACCGGCCGCGACACGCATTCGCCGGTCGTGTTCCTGAAGGACATGGGGGCCGCCTACCGGGCAAGTGGACGGACGCTCCCGATCATGGACGGGCTCGCGTTCCACCCGTACGCCGACTCCTCCGGCCAGTCGCCGGATACGCCCCACCCGAAGTCGACGACGATCGGCCTCGCCGACTACGACCGGCTGATCCAGAGTCTCGCGAGGGCATTCGACGGAACCGCGCAGAGCGGATCCACGCTGCCAATTCTGTACGACGAGTTCGGCGTCGAATCGCAGATCCCGGCCGGCAAGGCCAAGGCCTACACTGGCGCGGAGCCGAAGACGACACGGCCCGTCGACGAGATCACCCAGGGGCAGTACTACGGGCGAGCCCTGCAACTCGCGTTCTGCCAGCCGAACGTCGCCGGGATCCTTCTCTTCCACTCCCAGGACGAGCCGGCGCTCGCGAGCTGGCAATCGGGGGTGTACTACGCCGATGGAACGCCGAAGTCGAGCCTTTACGCCGTACGCGACGCGCTCGCGCGCGCGCGCGGTGGCTCGATCGCACGGTGTGACGGGCTCGGGCTCGATGTCATCCCGGCGAAGGTGCGGTTTCCGACCCAGCAGGAGCTCAGGCGCGGCTCCCGCAACGTGCGGTTCACGTGCCCGCTCGACTGCGTCTGGGAGCTGCGGGCAGCACGGGCTGCAAGCGGCGACACACTCGCGCGGGTGACGGGCTACGGACGGGCAGGGCTGCCGCTCGTGGGATCGTTGAAGGGCCGCAAGCTCGGTACCGGCACGGTTCGCTTCTCGCTGACCCTGACGCACCCGGTCAACCCCGGTGTGCCGCAAACGCGCGATAGTCGCACGCTCAGCATACGATGAGGCTATGAGCGAGGCGAAGCCCGGGTACGAGCGCATCGAAGGCGTCCAGGTCGGGCAGTACGTCTCGTACCGGTTCTTCAAGATCGACCCCGCCTGGCGGCGCCTACCGATCGAGGAGCGCGAGGCAGGCAAAGATGCCTTCGCGGACGTCGTCGAGGAGTGGGCAGGCCGAATGGAGGGCCTGCGTGCCTACAACGTCTCGGGCATCCGGCCCGAGGCCGATTTCTTCCTCTGGCAGATCACCGAGCGCTACGACGACCTGCTCGAGCTCGGAGCTGCCCTCAACGGCACGCCCCTTGCAGGCTGGCTGACGACGCCGTACTCGTACCTCGCAACGACGAAGCCGTCGGTCTACACCGACAAGAAGCGGATCCGCCAGGGCAAGGTGACCCCTCGCGAGGCGCCCTACCTCGTCGTCTACCCGTTCGTGAAGAAGCGGCCGTGGTACTTCCTCACCTTCGAGGAGCGGGTCGAGGCGATGAAGGAGCACGCAGAGGTCGGTGGGAAGTTCGTGACCGTCACGAACCACACGACGTACTCGTTCGGGATCGACGACCAGGAGTTCATGCCGGCGTTCGAGTGTGAGGAGCCCGCCGACTTCATGCACTTGATGATGACCCTGCGCGAGACAGAGGCGTCACGCTGGACAGAGCGGGACACACCGATCTTCGTCGGAGCTCTCGGGCCCGTCCGCGCCGTGCTCGCCGCACTCGACGGCGCGGCCGTTCACGCCCGGACGGGCTAGCCAGGCT
>JANOUB010000249.1:0-3162 GCA_031416615.1 Thermoleophilia bacterium | reverse complement strand
CTGCGCCTCGCCGGCGCCGTCGAGGGCACGCCCGGCGGGATGCTCGGCTACCCCGGCAACGGCCCGTACACCGAGACCGCTGTCCGCGTCGGTCGCACCGTGCAGATCGTCGGCCGCGATGCGTACGGGCACTTTCCCACGCCCCGACGTGTGACGACGATCCGCGGCACCATCCGCAGCGGCAATTCCGGTGGGCCGGTCGTCGACGCGCAGGGGCGCGTGATCACGACCGTGTTCGCGCAGCGCGCCGGAACCGACGGCGGCTACGGCGCCCCCACGGGGATCGTGCGCGCCGCGATCGCGCGGGCGGGCACCGAAGCGCTCGAGACGTCCTGCGTCGACCGCTGAGCATCCCCCGGCGGGAAGGACGCAACCCGGGAGACAGGCTGAAGCCTGTCGCCGGGCCGGTGACAGGCTTCAGCCTGTCTCCCGGGTTCACGCGGGGGCCAGCAAGAGGTCGAGCGCAGCCTCTGGCTGCTTGAACGGCGGGATCACGTAGACCCCGGCGACGCGGCCTCGCAACGAGGCCAGCAGCTCGCGCGCCAGAGCGAGCCCGACTGCCGGCGCCTCCGAGCCCGCGTCGCGCAACGCGTCGAGCACCTGCTCGGGGACAGATATCCCCGGCACCTCGTTGTGCAGGCGCAGCGCCATCGCATGCGAGCGGAGCGGCCACACGCCGGCGAGCAGCGGGATCGGTGAGGTGCCGCCGAGCCGGCCCAGGAAGCGCTCCAGCCCGTCAAGGTCGAACAACGCCTGGGTCATCGCAAACCGCGCACCTGCCGCCACCTTCCGCTCGAACCGCTCCAGCTCGAGCTCCGGGTCGTCGGCCGACGGGTTCACGGCGACGCCGATGAAGAACGACGTCGGCCGGTCGATCGCCTTGCCGACGTAGTCCACACCGTCGTTGAATCCCGCCAGGAGCTGCACGAGGCCGATCGAGTCGATCTCGTACACCCCACGGGAGCCGGGATAGTCGCCGACGTGCGGCGGATCGCCCGTTACCGCCAGCACGTTCCGCACACCCTCCGCATGCGCGCCGAGGAGCACACCCTCGAGCCCCATCACCGTCGTGTCACGCGGGGTGACATGGGGGATGGTCTCGATCCCCACCGCCCGCTGGATCGCGATGGACGCCATCAGAGCGTTCATCCGGGCCCGAGCCATCGGGTTGTCGTTCACGTCCACGAAGCCGACGACGCCCGAGTCGCGCAGCGTCCGCGCCACCGCGATCATCGCATCGTTCGTGCCACCCTTCGGGGGGTCGAGCTCGACGCTGACGACCCAGTCTCCCTCTCGCAGCGCCCGCGCGAGCTCCGTCTCCCCAGCCGCCGCTGTCGGTGCCGGCGGCTGCGCGCGCTCGCGCGCCTCGAACGCGGCTCGCGGTGCCCGCTCGTCGTCGAACGCTGCCCGGATCGCTTCGATCTGGGCGGGCGTGGTGCCGCAGCAGCCGCCGACGATCCGGGCGCCGAGCGCGACAGCCTGCGCGGCGAAGTCACCAAAGTACTCGGGTGTCGAGTGGGGGTACACGACGCGCCCGCCGACGATGCTCGCAAGACCGATGTTCGGGAGAGCTGCAAGGGGTAGGCCGGCTCCGCGCATCGCATCGAGCGCCGTCAACGCGGCGTGCGGACCGGCGCCGTGGTTCGTTCCGATCGCTGCCACATCGAGTCGCGCGAGTCGTTCGGCCGCCGTCGCCGCCTCGACCCCACCGGCTTCGGCATCGTCGTCAAAGGTAAGGAGCGCCACGATCGGGAGCGACGAGACGCCACGGACGGCTTCGACGGCCGAGACGAGCTCGTCGAGGTCGAAGAACGTCTCGAGCATGAACAGGTCGACGCCGCGGCCCTCGAGTATCCGAGCCTGCTCCGCGTACAGCGGCCCGTGCTCGCTCGCGTCGAACACCTCGAGCTCGCCGAGCGGGCCGATCGCACCGGCGATCAGCACGTCCCGGCCCGACACCTCGCGTGCCTCGCGTGCGAGGCGCACCGCGGCCGAGTTGATCGCCTCGAACTCGTGATCGAGCTGCTTCGCCGCCAGCTTGCGGCGGTTGGCGCCAAACGTGTTCGTCTCGATCAGCTCGGCACCCGCACGGATGTAGCTCGCGTGCACGGCGACGACGCTCTCGGGCGCCCGCAGGTTCGCCTCCTCGGGGCACCGCAGGCCGGGTGCCGCTCCGGCAAGCAGCGCGCCCATGCCGCCGTCGGCCACGATCGGCGGGCCCGTGCGGAGCCGTTCGAGGAAGTCCGCCACTCCGCCGAGTGTAGAGGCTCGAGGTGGGTTGGTTAGCCTCTTGGCGCCCAGAATCAACCAGGGCGGTCAACGCAGCCTGGGTGATTGGTCAAGTGCCCCGGGATGGTGATACTGAGGTCATCTCATCGCGCGCGACGGTGCGGCGGACGCGCAGATGGGCGATACGGTTCCTCTCCTTGGGGACCTGCGAGGAGAGGGGCGTCTGGCGGCGGCCCCTCTTCATGTGAGAGTCGTCCCCTCAAGCTTCGGGCCGTCGTGCCGATACCGGAAACAACTCCGGGTCGGGGACTGACGGCAATCATCTCTGGCACTGGCAGTGAGAGAAGGGGCGGCGAGCGATTCGCCGCCCTTCTCGTTTCAGGCGTCGTTGTGGACGACGCGGCCTTCCATCCCACCGGCGACGGTGACGACCTGGCCGCTGACGTGGCCGGAGAGGACGTCGGAGGCCAGCACGACGACCTGGGCTGCCACGTCCTCGGGCCGGGCGACCTTCCGCAGCGCCATCGTCCGTGAGATGCGACGCACGGCCTCGGCGTCGACGAGGCCGCGTGTCATCGGCGACTCGGTCCAGCCCGGGGCGACGGCATTGACGCGAGCGCGGGGAGCCACCCGCGTCACCTCGTTCTTCAGCGACAGCAGCAGCCCGCCCTGGAGCGCAGATTTTGCCGCCGCGTAGTCGGCGTGCCCGGCCTCGCCGAAGCGCCCGGCGGTCGAGCCGACGAGCACGAGCGAGCCGTGGCCTGTCCGGGCGACCTCGCGCAGAAAGCCGCGTGCCGTGAGGAACGTGGCGGTCAGGTTCTGGCGCATCGTCTCCTCCCACCGAGCGAGCGGGAGTTCCCAGACGGGGAGATCCTCCGCCGGCCACACACCTGCAACGGCCGCGCAGACGTCGACCGAGCCGAGCGTCTCGCG
>JANOUB010000248.1:0-4279 GCA_031416615.1 Thermoleophilia bacterium | reverse complement strand
CGGGGAAGGGATCATCCAGGCCGGTGGCCTGGATGATCTGCACTTTCTCTGCTCTTCCTCTGCTGGAAAGCCTTAGGCTTTCCAGCATGCCTATTCACGTTCGTGCCAACCCCGGCGACTACGCCGAAACCTGCCTCCTTCCCGGCGACCCGCTCCGTGCCAAGTACATCGCCGAGACCTTCTTCGATGATGTCGTGCAACGGAACAGTGAGCGCGGAATGCTCGGCTTCTCCGGAACCTTCGCAGGCAAGCCCGTGTCCGTGCAGTCGAGTGGGATGGGATGCCCATCAGCTGCGATCGTGATCGAAGAACTGGTGCAGCTCGGCGTCAAGAAGATCATGCGAGTCGGAACCTGTGGCGGCCTCCAGGCCGACATGACGATGGGCGACCTCGTGATCGCGCTCTCGGCGACCGGAGCGGACGCGACCTCCTCCCACTACGTCCTCGGCGAGCCCCACGCTCCGACCGCGGACTTTGGGCTTGTCCACGAGGCGGTGCACCAGGCGAAGCACCTCGGGAAGCCCGTTCGCGTCGGCCCGATCGTCTCGAGCGACATCTTCTACAACCCCGATCCGGGCCTCGCCGGCCGGTGGTCGGAGCGCGGCATCCTGGGCGTCGAGATGGAAGCTGCGGTGCTGTTCACGCTCGGGGCGCTCCGGCAGATCCAGACCGGCTGCATGCTGATCGTCAGCGACGTGATCGTCGAGGGCGAGTTCCTCCGCATCAGCGACGAGGAGATGCGCAAGGCGGTCGACGAGATGACCGAGCTCGCCCTCCATACCGTGACGGCGTAGTGGGCTGTTCCGGAATGGGAGCACGAACGTTCTGAGCGAGACCGTTTTTCTCGTCAATCCGGCCGCGGCAAACGGGGCCACCGGCCGACGCTGGCCCGAGATCGCCCACAGGGCGGCGGGCGTCGGTCTCGAGGGCGACGCCTTCCTCAGCGAGCGACGCGGCCACCTGGGACAGCTTGCCAGGGATGCCGCTCTTGGAGGTGCCCGCCTGCTCGTCGTCGTGGGCGGCGACGGCGCCGTGAACGAGGTCGCGAACGGTCTCGCAGGCCTTGACGAGCCACCGTCGCTGGCGGTGATCCCCCGCGGCACCGGTGGTGACTTCGTCCGGACGTTCGGGATCCCGGATGACGTCGCGGCAGCAGCCCGGATCGCGCTCAACGGCGACACGCAGACGATCGACCTCGGGCGGGTCACCTACCGTTCCTGGGACGGCCACGAGGCCGAGGCGGTGTTCGCAAACGTGGCGAGCGCAGGCATGAGTGGAGCGATCGCCCAGCGGGCCAACGACGCCTCGAAGGCTCTCGGCGCCAGGGCCTCGTATCTGTGGGCGACATTTGCGGTCTTCGCCGGCTGGTCTGCGGTCGAGACGCGCCTCGTCGTCGACGGCGAGAGCCGCAGCGGGAGGATGTTCGACGTGGTCGTCGCGAACGGACGGTACTTCGGCGGCGGTATGAAGATGTGCCCGCAAGCCGAGCCGGACGACGGGCTGTTCGACGTGGTCACGATCGGGGACGTGACGAAGCGCGATCTCGTGCTGACGATGCCCAAGATCTACCGCGGCACGCATCTCCCGCATCCGAAGGCGGAGGCTCTCCGCGGCCGCGTCGTCAGCATCGAGACCGACGAGCCGGTGCCCGTCGAGCTCGACGGCGAGCAGCCCGGCACGACGCCGGCGCGATTCGAGGTGCTGCCGGGGGCGCTCCGGCTACGGGTGCCCGCGGGAGGCGCAACCCAGGAGACAGGCTGAAGCCTGTCGCCGACGCGGCTGCGGTGACCAACCCAGGAGACAGGCTGAAGCCTGTCGCCGACGCGGCTGCGGTGACCGGCTTCAGCCGGTCTCCTGAGTTGCGCACTCTCAGCCGGCGGGAGACTTTGGTGCCGGCTTCGGCTTCTGCGCCCGCTTCAACGCCGCGAGCTCCGTCTCGAGTTTCGCGACGCGCTTCTCGAGCACGTCGATGCCGCGCACCTTCTTGCCGAGCTCGTCGACCCGCGTCCGCAGATCGTTGACGGCCTTGAGAGCCTTCGTCCCGCCCGGCAGGTCGGCGAGCCTCGCGAGCGTCTGCTCGCCGCGGTCGGCGAGTCGCGCGATCACGTCGCGGTCGTCCTTTGAGGTCTTCGTCGTTTGTGGCATGGCCCAGTCATACCACCGCAGCGGCAACGGCGGTCGTATTGTTGCCGTGTGCCGGAAGGGTTCAGTAGCGCCTACGACATCCGCGTTCGCTTCGCCGAGACGGATGCACAGGGCATCGCGCATCACGCCTCGTACGTCGTGTGGCTCGAGGTGGCGCGCGTCGCGTACCTTGCAGATCACGCGGGCGGCTACCGGTCGATCCAGGCGCGGGGGATCGAGGCGCTGACGACCGGGGTGCGGGTGGACTATCGCGCCGCAGCCGCTTTCGACGACGTGCTGACGATCCACCTGCGTTGCGTCGATGTCCGCGGAGCACGGTTCAGGTACGAGTACGTGGTCGAGCGTGACGGAACGGTCGTGGCGACGGCCGAGACGCTGCACGCGACGGTCGATGCGACGACGCGGCAGCCGACGCGCGTCCCACCGTGGTTCGTGCACGCAATCGCTACGGCTGAGCTCCAGTCGTAACCGTCGGCTCGAGGGTTGTCGCGGGGCCGGCTGCCGGCACCGGCGACGCCTGAGCGCCGCCCTTGGCCGGCCTCGCCTTGGCGGCCGGCTTCTTGGGGGGCTTCTTCGTGCCAACGCGGACGAGCGACGGCTCGCCGACGTAGGTCGACCGCCATACGTTGTCGTACAGCAGCTTCCCGTTGGCGTCGTACACCAGCCGCTCGACGCTCGTCTGACGTGGCGGCGAGCCGAACTCGTCGACGACCCGCTTGCCCTTCTGAAGCCGTGGATCGTCGGTCTCCTTCACCGGTATGGGACCCGTCACCTCGAGCGGTGCCGAAGTGCTCTCCACGCGCCGGTCGACAGGCGTGCCGTAAAGGTTGACGGTCAGCGAGCCCGCGCCGGCGAACGTACGCAGCAGCAGCCAGTGGCCGGTGTCGTTCGAGAAGCGCAGATCGAGATCGGGGTAGTTCACGGTCGCGTCGCGCCCGAGCGGGTAGTGGCTGATGTAGAGCGCGTGGTTCGCCCGGGCGTTGATCGGCAGACCCCCTTCGAACGCGGCGTTGAACACGGTCGTCGAGACCTGGCAGACACCGCCCCCGATCCCGTTCTGCAGCTCGCCGTTGATGATCACAGGGGCTTCCTGGAACCCCCTCTCAGCTGTCCGCTCCCCGGTCGTGCCGTTGAACGAGAACGTCTCACCCGGCTTGATCAGGGTGCCGTCGATCAGTCTCGCGACGAGTTGCACATTGTTGAGGCGGCCCGGGGTGCCGCCATACGTCGTCGTGTACGAGGAGACGACGCCGGTGATGCCCATTGTCTTCGCGATCTCCGTTGTGCGCTCGGGCGCGGCGACCTGGACGACGAGCTTCGCCGTCCGTCGGTCGGCCGAGAAAGCGGCGGCGGCGATCGCCTTCGCGGTCGCTGGGATGTCGAGCTGCAAACCGGGTGTCGAGGGCCTGATCACGATCTTGCCGGTTGCCGTGACCTGGAATCGCGCGTCCTGCGGCGGGCGGGAAACGGAGGCGGCAAGACGCTCCAGGTACTCCTCGGCGCCACGCCCTGCGATCGAGGCGCTCGTGCCGCCACCCGCCGGTAGCTCGAGCAGGGGCGCGATCCGCCAGCGAGGCACGCGCCACCGCGTCTCGCCGTACGCGAGGCGGAGCGGAGCCGACAGGGCGGTGCGAGCGTGCGTCGCCGCCTCTGCAAGGTCGGCGCCGCTGACTTTGGGCTCGGTTGCTGCGAGCGGGAGCGCGACCGGGACGCTGCGGTCGAGGCTCCCGAGAGCCTCCACGACGACGACCGTGGCTGCCGCACGGTCGAGCTCGCGGCCCGACCGGCCCTCGACCACACTCACGGCGAGGCCCTTGCGCACGAGCCTCGCATCGACGCCGCTGTGATCGACAGCGCGTGCGATCTGATCGAGCTTGTAGTCGACCGCCGCGCGGTAGCTGCTGACCGGCGGAGAGACCTCTGCCCCGAAGAGCCTCGTTCGGAGGCGCCTGAAGCCACGCGCCGGCCCGAAGCCGCCGCCCTCGATCGCCGCTGCCCTCACACCTGCTCGCCAGTCGGCCACAACCCCGACCTGCGAAGCCGACAGGGCGAACCGCTGACCGCCGGCAGTGAACGTGACGGGCCTCCGCTCGACCGCTGCTCCGCGCGCCGAGAGCATCCGCACGGCTTCGCT
>JANOUB010000247.1:0-1979 GCA_031416615.1 Thermoleophilia bacterium | reverse complement strand
ATCGTCACTCGCGGTGTCGAAGTCGATCGAGCCGACCTTCATGATCCGGTCGACGGGAGACTGGTGCACCGTGATGTTCTGGATGCGGTCGACGTTTGTCGAGCTCTCGGTCTTCGAGAGGATTCCTCGGCGAATGTTGAGGCGCTTCGTCGTGATCGTGTACTGCGTGAAGAAGCGGTGGATCCAGCCGACTGCGATCGTCAGCGCGATGCCGACCACGAGCACGGCCCCGGGAATGACGGACGACACGCCGGCGCCGAGCCACTTGACGAACATGATCAGAAGGAAGAGAACGAGCGTGATGATGAACCCTCTGATGTGAAACGACAGCGTCGCCCGCCAGGTTGGATGACCTTCCCAGATCACCGACTCGTTGCCCATCATCTCCATCGGGCGACGATATCAGCGTCACGTTCGCCATCGTCGCGGCGTTCGCCGCGTGGTCGCTCGTCCGGATCATCGGCGCGATTCCCCATCACTCCCGGCGGCTTCGGGATCGTCGAACCGGGGTTGACGACCGTGCCACCGAACACCGGGCGTCCCGATTGCTCCTCCCTTCCCCGCACGTCCTTGTGACCCGGACGAGCGCCCCGCGATCACGCAAAACGGTGGATCCAGGCTTACGCCGGCCTCGGCGTCAACCCGGTACGGGTGACGAAAAGAAGCGTTGCGAGTGCAAGGCCGGCGCAGAAGACGTAGGGAGCAGGATCGCCGATCGCCTGGGCGAGAGCGCCTCCAGCGGCGGGCCCGATCATCGCCCCCGCCGCCCAGGCGGAGTTCATGAAGCCGAAGGCGAGTGTCTGGGGTATCGGGCTTGCCTCGGCCCGATCGGCGACGAGTGCAATGCTAGGTGTGTAGATTGCGCTCGCCGCGAGTGCGCCGCCAACGACCAGCACCGCGACGAGAAACGCCGGTGTCACGATAGCGAAGGCAAGGGCGGTGGCGGCGAGCAGCAGGAGCCCGGCTCTGATCGGATAGAGGCGTCCACGGCGGTCGCTGAGCCCTCCTATCGCCGGCGCGAGAGCGACCTCGACCAGTCCTGCACCGATGAACGTCGCCGCGATCGCGATCGTGCCCCAGCCCGCGCTGTCGAGCGCGAGGGGGACGAGCACGTCCAGAAGCCCGAAGAACAGAGCGGGCACCAGGCTGAACCAGACGGCCGAGAGAAAGCTGATGTCGTGGAGCGCCCGCCTGAGAGCATCGGGATGCCGTACGTCCATGGGCCCGGCGGGGAGCGAGGCGGTGAGAACCGCGAGCAGGAGGGTGATCAGCCCGATCACGGCAAACGTGCCTCTGATGTTCGTCAGCTCGCCCAGAGCGCCCACTGCCGGTCCGACGATGAACCCGAGGACGGCGAAGCTGAAGACGGTGCCGAGAAGCTGTCCGCGGCGCTCGCGCGGCGTCGTGAGTGTCAGCCAGGCGAGGGCTCCCGACCACGTGACCGCACTGGCGATCCCCTGAACGAAGCGGGCGCTGCCGAGGGCCGCCGGAGAGGAGCCCAGCGCGAAGGCAGCGGTCGCGGCAGCGAGGGCGAGTAGCCCGATCACGACCGTCCGCTTTGGCCCGATCCGCACAGCCAGTAGACCTGCGGGTATCCCGCCGATCATTGCCCCCGCGCCGTACGCGCCGACCAGAAGCCCGGCTTCGAACTTCGAGAGGTCGTAGTCGTCCGCGAGGCCGGGGATCAGCGGGATGATCGCGGAGAACAGCATCGTGTCCGCGAACACGGTCACGCTGACGACGACGAGCAGGCGGCGCATGCCGCCGAGCATACGCACTCGTGTCAAGCCGTCGGACCAAAGAAAAATGCACCGGGGCGGTGGCTCCTTCGTCCGGCTTCCTGACTGACCTTCGCCGAAGCGAGTGCCGATCAGGAGACCATCAACCTCAGGTGCTCCTACCTCGGTGCAATCACCAACCTAGGGACTGGCGCACGCCGAGTCAAGTCGAGTAGATCGGACTTCTCGCAAATTGCGACT
>JANOUB010000246.1:0-3028 GCA_031416615.1 Thermoleophilia bacterium | reverse complement strand
GGCGCCTGGTATGAGCTGTTCCCTCGGTCGTGGGGCGGGTTCCGGGGTGTTGCCGCCGTGCTACCCGAGATCGCAGCGCTCGGCTTCGACATCGTCTACCTGCCACCGGTTCACCCGATCGGCGAGACCCATCGCAAGGGCCGCAACAACACCGAGCGGGCGCGCCAGGGCGACCCCGGCAGCCCATGGGCGATCGGAGGTCGGGACGGAGGCCATGACGTGCTCCACCCCGATCTCGGCAGCGACGCCGACTTCGACGCGATGGTGGCGGCGGCCAAGGTAGCGGGGCTCGAGCTCGCGCTCGATTTCGCGATTCAGTGCTCGCCCGACCATCCGTGGCTCGCCGAGCACCCGGAGTGGTTCCAGCGACGCCTTGACGGGTCGATCAAGTTCGCAGAGAACCCGCCTAAGCGCTACCAGGACATCCACAATCTCGACTGGGACACGGCCGACCGCGAGGCACTCTGGAGCGCCCTGCGCGACGTCGTGCTCGGCTGGTGCGCACGAGGGATCCGCGCGTTCAGGGTCGACAACCCCCACACGAAGCCGGCGCCGTTCTGGGAGTGGCTGATCGCGGAGGTGCGCGTCGCGTATCCCGACGCCATTTTTCTGGCCGAGGCCTTTGCCCGGCCGGCACCGATGACGACGCTCGCCAAGGTCGGCTTCAGCCAGTCCTACACCTACTTCACCTGGAAGAACACGAAGGCCGAGATTGTCGAGCTCGTCGAGCAGGTGCGCTCTTGGTCGGCGTTCTACCGGCCGAACATGTGGCCGAACACCCCCGACATCCTCCACGCGTACCTGCAGGAAGGTGGGCGTCCCGCCTTCGAGGCCAGGCTCGTACTTGCCGCCACGCTGTCTCCCAGCTACGGGATCTACTCGGGATACGAGGCCTGCGAGAACGCCCCCGTGCGGGTGGGTAGCGAGGAGTACCTCGACTCGGAAAAATACGAGGTGAAGACGAGGGCCCTCGAGGGCCCTCTGCTGCCGCTGATCCGTCGGTTGAACGAGATCCGGCGGGCCCATCCGGCCTTGCAGCGATTCGAGAATCTAGCCTGGCTCGAGACGCAGAGTGATGACGTGATCGCGTTCGCGAAGAGCGATGGTGATGACGTCGTGATCACCGTGGTCAACCTCGATCCCGGCGAACGCCGCGAAGGGCTCTGCATCGTGCCGGCCTGGCTCGGGCTGCCGGACACGTTCGCTGCGGTCGACCTGCTCGCCGACAGCACCCACCGGTGGCGGACAGGGAGAAATTATGTCGGGCTCGCCCCCGGCGGTGCTCACGTGATCGCCGTGGGCCCGGATGGCCCGAACACAGGCATCAGAAGGATGCGGGAGGCCTCATGACCGGGCTCGGTGAGATCGATCTCCATCTGGCGGGTGAGGGCCGGCACGAACGGCTCTACGAGCGGCTCGGCGCCCATTGCCTGGACGATGGTGGGGTGCGGTTTGCCGTGTGGGCCCCGAACGCGCGAGCGGTGTCTGCCGCCGGTGATTGGAACTTCTGGAGCGAGAGCGCCGACCCGTTGCATCCGCTCGGTTCCTCCGGCATCTGGGAGGGCGTCGCCGTGAACGCCACCGAAGGGCAGCGGTACAAGCTTGCTGTCGTCGGCGCCGACGGCATCACTCGGCTCAAGGCCGACCCGTACGCGACCTGCGCCGAGGTGCCGCCGGAGAACGCGTCGATCGTCTACCGCAGCCGGTTCTCGTGGTCCGACGGCGAGTGGCTCGCGCGCCGTCGCGCCGCCGACCCGCTGACGCAGCCGTTCTCCGTCTACGAGGTGCATGCCGGCTCCTGGCGGCAGGGGCTCTCGTGGCAGGAGCTCGCCGAGCAACTCGTCCCGTACGTGGCCGAGCTCGGCTTCACGCACGTCGAGCTGATGCCGGTGATGCAGCACCCGTACGCGCCGTCGTGGGGTTATCAGGTCAGCGGCTACTTCGCACCGCAGTCGACCTTCGGCGCCCCGGACGACTTCAGGGCCCTGGTCGACGCTTTCCACAGCGCGGGTATTGGCGTGCTGCTGGACTGGGTACCGGCCCACTTCCCGCGCGACGAGTGGGCGCTCGCCCGGTTCGACGGCACGGCGCTGTACGAGCACGAGGATCCGCGCCGGGGGGCACACCCCGACTGGGGCACGCTGATCTTCAATCTCTCTCGCAACGAGGTGCGGAACTTCCTGCTCGCGAACGCCCTCTACTGGGTGCGCGAGTTCCACGTCGACGGGCTGAGGGTCGACGCTGTCGCCTCGATGCTCTATCTCGACTACTCGCGCGAGCCGGGCGAATGGGTTCCGAACGTTCACGGAGGCCGCGAGAACCTCGAGGCGGTCGCGTTCCTGCGCGAGCTGAACGAGGTGCTGCACGCCCGCGAGCCGGGCGTGGCGGTGATCGCGGAGGAGTCGACCGACTGGCCCGGTGTCTCGCGACCGACGTCGCTGGGCGGGCTCGGCTTCACCTTCAAGTGGAACATGGGCTGGATGAACGACACGCTGTCGTACGTCGAGCACGAGCCCGTGCACCGGCGGTTCCACCATGACGAGCTGACGTTCTCGCTCGTCTACGCCTGGGACGAGAACTTCGTTCTGCCGCTCTCCCACGACGAGGTCGTCCACGGCAAGAGGTCGCTGCTCTCGAAGCTTCCGGGCGACCGCTGGCAGCAGCTCGCGACGCTCCGAGCGCTGTACGGGCTGATGTGGTCGCACCCCGGTAAGCAGTCGCTGTTCATGGGTGGCGAGCTCGCCGAGTGGGGAGAGTGGTCGGAAGGTCGTTCGCTCGACTGGGCGCTGCTCGACGATCCCGGCCACGCGGGCGTCCGGGCCCTCGTGCGTGACCTCAACGCGACCTACCGGGCCCGTCCGGCGCTCTGGGAGATCGACTTCCGGCCGGAAGGGTTCGCCTGGCTCGTCGGCGATGCGCGAGACGAGAACGTGATCGCGTTCGCACGGTTCGCGGCCGACGGCACCCCGCTCGTGTGCGCCGTCAACTTCTCCTCCGTCGTGCGGGAGGGCTGGCGCCTGCCCCTGCC
>JANOUB010000245.1:0-3228 GCA_031416615.1 Thermoleophilia bacterium | reverse complement strand
GCGCGCCGGCGCAACCCGGTCTTGATGTCGGAATGGCAGGTGTACCGGCTCGTCGACATCGACGCGGGTCCCTGGGCCGCATTTCAGTTCCTTGTGCGCGAGCGCCTGCGCGAGAAAGGCATCGCCGTCCGACCAGACGGCTCGTTCTAGTCGGCTACGGGGCGAGCGCGGCGAGCTTGGCAAGGCACGAGATGCCCTCGTGCGGTGCCCGCACCGAAGGAAGCACCCTGTCGTCGCGGTAGGAGCGGTCGGTCCGAAACCGTGTCTCGGTGAGGATTCGGCCTCGCTCGATCTGGAGCAGCCGCCCTTCGGCGACCTCGTGCTTCCGGAGCGTCAGACGCAGAGCCCCCTCGACCACCTCGAGCGCCGACTTCGTCGAGGCAAAGAAGAGTTCCCGCCGCGAGCGGCCAATCCAGAGTGGTCGAGCAACACCACGGGCGAGGTGCATCCCGCTCGGCGTCCGCTCGTCGATCCAGGCGGTCGCCATCGCGCCTCGAAGCTCCTCGAGTGAGGCTTGATATGACTGTGTTGCGTGCATCAGGGCGAAGATCGCCTCGGAGTCGACCGTCATCTCGGGCGCCGCCCGCGCGAGGCCGTAGCGCGCGAAAATCTCCTCGTCGTTCACGATAATTCCGTTGTGGATACCGACGACCGACCCGTGGCGAATCGGATGGTTGTTGGCCAGGATCGTGGGATGGCCCTTTGTGTAGTCCCGAACGTGAACGAGCGCGTCGGTTGCCTCACGGGGGAGTTCGACGTCCTCGAGCAGAGCTGTTGCGCCCGACCGCTGTTTGTGAATCGTAACGCCCGGGCCCGCTCCGCGATGGGCGTAGCCGACGGCGTCGGCGCCGCGCTCGGCAATCCCCGCCAGGAGCGCCTGGGTAGCCAGGGTGCGGTCGACGCCGGAGTCGGCGTCGAGGCTGTATCCCGCGATTCCGCACATCAGTGGATTCGATCACCCTGGTTGGACATGTCGTAGTGAAGGTATCGGTAGAAGATGAGGGTTCTGTACGCACTCCGTGATTCCTACGTTGGCTGAGCCTGGATCCAGGCTGAGTAACCCGAGAGCCGCGAAATACCTCAAGTGGGGGAGGCGCGCGGCCGATACGTGTGACGTGGAAGGAAATCTCGCAGAGCCGCTCTTCGATCCGATGCCCGACGAGGCCGCCCTGGAGGCAGCCACCACGGCCACCCAGGATCCACTGAAGCTCTACGTTCGGCAGATCGGCAACGGGCGCCTGCTGACGCACGCCGAGGAACGTGAGCTCGCGCGCCGCAAGGACGAGGGCGACGAGGATGCGAAGAGCCGACTGATCGAGTGCAACCTTCGCCTCGTGATGTCGATCACCAGGCATTACACCCGTGCCGGCGTACCGCTCCTCGATCTGATCCAGGAGGGCAACCTGGGCCTCATTCGCGCTGTCGAAAAGTTCGACTACACCCTCGGCTACAAGCTGTCCACCTATGCCACCTGGTGGATCCGGCAGTCGGTCTCACGCGCCCTCGCCGAGCAGGGCCGGACGATCCGTCTTCCCGTTCACGTCGCCGACCAGGTGCGACGCGTTACCCGCGCGCGGCGCACACTCGGTCAGAAGTTCAACCGCGACCCGTCGATCGAGGAGATCGCGCTGGAGGCGGACTTCACGCCGGAGAAGGTCGAGAGCCTGCTCGAACTCGTGCAGGATCACGTCTCGCTCGACACCCCGGTCGGTGACGGCGAAAGCGTGATGAGCGATCTGATCGAGGATGTGAACGCGATCGCCCCGGAAACGGAAACCTCGGAGCGTCTCCGCTCGTCGGAGCTTGCAGCGGCGCTACTCCGACTGAACCCCCGCCAGCAACGCGTGCTGACGGAACGCTTCGGGCTCGACGGCGACAAGCCGAAGACACTCGAGGAGGTCGGTGTCATCCTCGGGATCACGCGGGAACGGGTACGCCAACTCGAGACGCGCGCGCTGCGTGAGTTGCGGTCGGTCGCACCTGCGCTCGAGTTGTATCTCAGGACCTGAGCCCGGGAGACAGGCTGAACACGGTGACAGGCTTCAGCCTGTCCCCTGGGTTCCACGGTCAGTGGGTACGACCCCGCTTCGACCGACGAGCGCAACCCTGGAGACCGGCTACAGCGCCGCTAGCATCTCGCGCTGGCCGGCCAGGCGACGCAGCGAGTCGAGCTCGATCTGGCGGACGCGCTCGCGAGTCAGGCCGAGTCGCCGCCCGATCTCCTCGAGCGTCCTCGGCTCGGTCCCCCCGAGGCCGTAGCGCAATGTCACCACCTCGCGCTCACGGTCGGGTAGCGACTCGAGCGCAGCCCGCAGCGCCTGGCTGCGAAGCTCGAGCTCCACCTCCTCCTCGGGCAGGAGGTCGTTGCCGGCCACGAAGTCGCCGAGGACGGCATCGCCCGTGTCGCCGACGGGAGCGTCGAGGCTGGCAGAGGCCCTCGCCGCCGCCCGTACCTCGATCACCTGCTGCAGGGTCAAATTCGCCTCGTCGGCGATCTCCTCGAGCGTCGGCTCGCGACCGAGCACCGTCCACAGAGTTCGGTCGGCGCGGTTCATCTTCTGCAGTCGCTCGACGATGTGCACGGGCATCCGGATCGTTCGCGCCTTGTCGGCGAGTGCCCGCGCGACCGCCTGGCGAATCCACCAGGTCGCATAGGTCGAGAACTTGAAGCCACGGCGCCAGTCGAACTTCTCCACGGCCCGGATCAGACCCAGCGTTCCCTCCTGGATCAGGTCGAGAAACGGGAGCCCCTGGTTCCGGTAGTTCTTCGCGATCGAGATCACCAGTCGGAGGTTCGACTGGATCATCGTCTGCTTCGCGTCGAGATCGCCACGCTCGATCCGTTTTGCGAGCGTCACCTCCTGGGCTGCCGTCAGCAGCGTGTGCCGTCCTGCCTCGCGGAGGAAGAGTTGCAGCGCGTCCGTCGTCGACTCTGCGGTCGCGGCCAGAGGTGGGGGAGGCTCCGGCGAGGCCGGCAGATCGACGATCTCGATGCCTTTCTTGTCGAGCTCGCGCAGGAGAGCGTCGTGCTCGAGCGGTGACAGCTCGTGCGTCTCGACTAGCTCGGCGATGTCGTGCGCAAGGATCGTGCCGGCCTGCTCACTCCTCTCGAGGAGCGCTCGAACCTCGTCCTGCGCCAGCAGGCTGTCAATGTCAATGGTCGTCATCGGTCGGCTCCGTTCGGCGTGTCACAGCCAACTCTCCCACCCGCGACCCTGCTTTGTCTAG
>JANOUB010000244.1:0-27920 GCA_031416615.1 Thermoleophilia bacterium | reverse complement strand
GGCTCGGAGCCGCAGTTCATGCGCCACGATCTCGCCCACCCCGACGAGAAGCCGGTCGTGAGCCTCGACGAGCTCTGGTGGCCGCCCGCCAAGATCGCCGGGCACTATCTCGGGCCGCTCATCCTCTCGCTCGACGATGGTGACGCAACCGAGGTCGAGGCGGCCGAGCCGCCCGGCGTCCAGATTTATGTCGAGCTCGACCCGGCCGCTCAGGCGGTCGGCTTCCTCGCCCCCGAGGAAGCCAGAAGGGGTGGGCCGAGCGTGGCCGACCTGCCCGTAGCGCCGCCGCTTGTCGTCGCTCCGGAGGACACGCTCGGCGAGGTGGCCGAGCGGATGCTCGATCGCAACGTGGGGTCGGCCGTTGTCGCGGAGTACGGGCGGACAATCGGGATCCTCACGTCTCGCGACATGCTCGACGCGTTCGCGAGCCGCGTCCACTCGAGCCTGGCGCGCGTGCGCGAGTGGATGACCGCAGACCCGATCACGATCGAGAGCAGGGCGAGCGCCGCCGCTGCCGCCGACCTGATGACGGAGCACGGCATCCATCATCTCCCGGTCGTCGACGAAGACGGGCGGCCCACGGCGATTCTCGACCTGTGCGACCTCGTCAGTACGTCTTCGCCAGCAGCCCCCCGTCGACCACGAGCGAGGTGCCGTTGACGAACGTCGCCTCATCGGAGGCGAGGTAGACGACGGCTGCCGCAACCTCTCGCGGGTGCGCGATGCGTTTGCCCGGATAGGCCGCCTCCATCTCGTGTCGCGCCGCGAGTGCATCTCCCGTACCAGCGAAATACTCGTCGATCATCGGTGTCTCCATGTCGCCCGGGCAGACGCAGTTGCACCGGATACCGTCGGCTGCGTAGTCGATCGCGATCGCCTTCGTGAGCCCGAGAATGCCCGACTTCATCGCCGTGTAGGCGGCGAGATAGCCGTCGCCCGTGAACGACAGGATCGAGCCGATATTGACGATAGCGCCCGGACGACCGGCCGCTCTCATCGCCGTCACGGCATGCTTGCAGCCCCAGAAAGTGCCGGTGAGATGCACTGCGACGAGCCTGTCCCACTGCTCGTTCGTCGTCTCGTGAAGGCGCCCTTCGCCGAGGATCCCGGCGTTGTTGACGAACAGGTCGAGGCTCCCGAACTCCGCCTGGCAGCGCTCGATCGCGCGCACGATGTCGGCCTCACACGTCACGTCGCCTTGCTCGAAGAGCGCCGCCCCACCCGCAGCGTTCGCCTCGGCCACGACCCTCGCCCCGGCTTCGGCGTCCCGGGAGAGGGCCACGACACGTGCCCCCTCCTGCGCGAACGCGAGGACGATCTCCCGCCCGAGTCCCCTCGATGTTCCCGTCACGACTCCTGCTTTGCCGACAAGCCGCATCACCGTTTGGCGTCTTCCACCGCGATCTCGTCCAGCAATTCCTGGCCAGACACGACGGTCTCGGCCCAGTGCCTGTGCATCCAATCCAGATGTGCGTGCCGGGCTCTGACGATCCGCAAGGTGTCCCAGTTAGGGAACGCCTGCTGGGTTACGTGCTCGACCATGAGCTTCGGGTCGACTTCGAAGACATGCTCGAAGCGCGTAATCGCCACGTCGGTGACCTGCACTGGCTCCGGCGGCGTCGTCTCGTCGGCGTGTTTGTAGGCGGTCATCCCACCCCCTCATAGGCGCCATCGAGTAGGTACTTGCCAGGGTTCATGATGTTGCCGGGATCGAGTGCGCGCTTGATAGTCAGCATGACGTCGAAGCCCCCACCAAGCTCGGTCGGCACAAGGTCCACCTCGCCCTCGCGACACGAGCCGTGACAGGCGCTGATCGAGCCGCCATGCGCAATCGCTACCGCAGCGAGCTCGCGTTTCGCTATCACCCACAGCCGCCAGGCATCGTCGTCGAGTTCCTGTTCCCAGATCCCGATGTCGATCTCGACCAGGTAGTCGACGCCGGTGCGCCCGCTCGTGTAGGCGAATATCCCCCAGTCGTCGAAGACGTCAGATTGGGCATGGAGCTCCGAGACAATCGCGTGCCATTCCTGCCGCACCGCCGGGAGCGCGCTGTAGTTGATCGCCGCGTCCTCGCAGTGCCAACTCATCGGCACCACCTGACCGGCTCTCGTGCGCCCGTGGAGGGGTGTGGCGTATCGGTCGTGGCGCGCCGCCCAATCGCCTTGCGAGATCTCGTCACCGAGGTAGCGCGCACCATGATCACGCGCGATTCGCATCATTCGCCGCCCGGCGGCTGACACTTCATCCTCGTTGCCGTAGAGCACAGCGCAGACCAGCGCCCGGACGCTCTCGGGTTGCGGAATGTAAGCCTCGTCGTCGCGGCGTAGGTAGGCGACCTTCTCGTCGTCGAAGATGACCGCGCCTGCGAATGTCGCACAGTTCGCACGAACGAGCGATCCGAGCGCGCGGTATGCATCGTCGTAGTTCTCGAACGCCCAGAATGGCGACAGCTCCGCCTCCGGCCGATCGTACAGCTTCAATGTCGCCTTGGTCGCGACGCCGAGCGTCCCTTGGTGGCCCATGAACAGCTGCTTGAGGCTATAGCCCGACGAACTCTTCGAGAGCTTGGCCCCGCCGCCGTCGCCGACCTGAATCACCTGCCCTGTAGGCAGTACGTGCGTGAAGCTGAGCACGAGATCTCGTGTGTGGCCGTACCGACTGCCGATGAGCGACCAGCCGTTCGTGCCTATCCGTCCGCCGATGAGCGAGCAGGGGTAGGAGGCGGGGTCGTCGGGGTAGATGAGGCCGTGCTTCCCGAGCACCTCGTTGAGCTTGAGCATGTTGACGCCGGCGCCTACCGTGCAGGTGCGGTTCTCGAGGTCGATCTCGTAGATCTTGTCGAGCCTCTTGAGGTCGAGAAGGATTCCTCCCCGCGCCGGAACCGCGCCGTCCGTCAGGCCGGTGCCGCCGGAGCGCGGCACGACGGGCACTCCAAAGCGGTTCGCGATCAGCACCACGGCGGCGACCTCTTCGGTGCTCCCTGGAATCACGACGACCCCCGGCACGTGCTCTGCCCAACGGTGGACGGGGAACGGTGCCGGCACTCGAGCGCGGTGGAAACGCGCTGCGCGACCGTCGCTGACGTACGCAGCGCCAATCGCGTCGCGCAACGCATCGCACACCTCCTGGCCGACGTCAGTCAGGACCGTGCTCATGCCGTGCGGCTCCCGCCTACCTCAATCCCCAGCGATTCAGCCAGCAACTCGTGGATGTCCATCACCTCGATGGCCTGGGGCTCGCCTGCAGCGCTCAGAGGTCGTTCCGACCAGGGGCAGGCGCTGACGAGCGTGTCGACGCCGAGCTCTGCTGCTTGGCCGATCCGGCGTTCGCTGATCGCTGCGGTCAGCTCGGGCTTGGCGACCGGTAGGCCGCCGCCGCCGCCGGAGCAGTACGACCATTGCGTGACGTGATCGACGTCCCTGAACGTGAGACCCGGAATCGCGCGCAGGATCTCCCGCGGCTCTTTCCACACACCTTTCCGCTTGTTCAATCGGCAAGGGTCGTGGTAGGTGATCGTGCGCTCGATGGAGACCGACGGTGCGAGCTCGCCGTCGCGGATCAACTCGGCAAACAGTTCGACTGCAAGAACTATCTCGATGCCGGCGTACTCGTCACCGAAGTACGCGGGGTAATCCTCGGTGAAGGTGATGTAGTCGTGCGGGTCGAGAACGATGATTCGCTTGGCGCCGGTTGCCCGCCAGTCGTCGAGATTGTGGCGAGCGAAGCGCTTGGCCTGTTCGACATAGCCCATCTCGGCAGCAGGCCCACCGCAGCACCACTGCTCGCGCATCAAGCCGAAATCGACACCGGCCAGCTGGAGGATCTGGGCCACAGCGCGGGGCACGGACGTCCGGTGGAACGCTGCCTCGCAGTCGACGAAAAGGATCGTTTCGCCTCCGGTCGGTAGGTCGAGGCCGTCGGCCCAGTCGCGCACGTGCTCCTGACTGACAGAGGGCCCGTCGAGCGCCTCTCCCAACACAGGCTCGTGACGGCGCTCGTCAGTCAGTAGGTTCCAGCGCTCGTAGCTCGGTTGAGCCAAGCCTGCATCGACGCTGAGCGCGCGCATCGACTTGACAAGATCGACTGTGCGGGTGCGGAAGCGGTAGAAGTCACCGGTGAAGAGCGTGTTGGGACAGCGCAACTCGCACGCGCCGCATTGGGTGCAGTTGACGTAGTCGTCGGCAACGTCACTCAGCTCCAACTCGCCCTTCTCCATCGCCACGACGTTGGCATGGAAGGCTGTCGGTGTCCACGATTCGTTGCGCGTGACCTGCATTACCGGGCACACCTCGCGGCAGAACTTGTGGCCCGAGCTGTAGCAGTTGTACGCTGCGTTACGCCAATGCGCGACGAACTCAGCGGTGATGCTCTCGGCACCGGCCGAGCCGTTTCGTCCCTTCGCCTGCTCCGACGCGGAGCTTCCTCTAGCGCTAGCGCTCACATTTTCCTCGCCGCTCGTGCGCACGTGCCATGCGACAGTACGATATGGCCCTTCGCGGCAATGTGTCAAGCTGTGAGGCGAGGCCGAATCCGGCAGACGCCTCCGCCCGGTTCAGTCGGCATGCACTCACCGACTGCGCTAGTATTTCCACCGGCGCGGGACCCGTCCCGCTCCGCATCAAGAGAGGCTGAGGGACCGGCCCTGTGACGCCTCGGCAACCTGCCCACCTATCGGGCGACGGTGCCAATCCCGGACGGATGTCGAGCGACGACCAGGAGGTTCTGCCCAATGCCCGCTATTTCCCTTTGCTGCCGCGTCTGTGCGACCGAGCATCCGCTCGAGGCGACCGGCGCCTGTACCCGCTGTTTCGGCCCACTCGACCCGACCTACGACTGGGACGTGTTGCGCGCACGTGTCAGCCGCGCCTCAATCGAAGCAGGCCCGCCGTCGATCTGGCGCTACGCGGATCTGCTCCCTGTCGCTGCGCCGCCGGATGCACGGCTGGCGCCGGGAATGACGCCGCTGCACCCCGCCCCACGCCTCGCCGAGGAGCTCGGGATCCGCGAGCTGTGGCTCAAGCTCGACACCGCAAATCCGACGCACTCCTTCAAGGATCGCGTGGTCGCAGTGGCGGCCCGCAAGGCGCAGGAGCTCGGTTTCGACACGCTCGCGTGCTCTTCGACGGGAAACCTCGCCGGCGCCGTCGCGGCGCGCGCGGCCGCTGAGGGTCTCGAGGCGGCCGTCTTCGTCCCGAGCGACCTCGAGCCCGAGAAGCTCGCGGCCGCCGCCGTGTACGGCCCTCGGATCTACACCGTCAACGGCACGTACGACCACTGCTCGCGGCTGTCCGTCGAGCTGTCTTTCGAGCTGCCGTGGGGGTTCGTGAACGTCAACCTGCGCTCGTACTACGCCGAGGGGTCAAAGACGCTCGCCTACGAGATCGCGGAGCAGCTCGGCTGGGAAACCCCGGATGCGGTCGCGATCCCGATCGCGTCGGGTGCACTCTTCCACAAGGTCGGGCAGGGCTTCAACGAGCTCGCGGCTCTCGGCCTCGTCGACGGCGCCGCTCCGGCTCTCTTCGGTGGGCAGGCGGCCGGCTGCGAGCCGGTGGCGACTGCGTTCCGCGACGGCCGCCGGGTCGTGCCCGTTCGGCCGGCGAGCATCGCACGCTCCCTCGCGATTGGCAACCCTGCCGACGGTGACTTCGCCGTGGCGACGGCGCGCTCCACGGGTGGGGCGATCCACACGGTGGCCGAGGACGAGATCGGCGCCAACATGGCTCACCTGGCGGCAACAACCGGCGTCTTCGGTGAGACGGCGACCGGTGTCACCCTCGGCGCGTTGAAAGCAGCAGTCGCCGCCGGCCAGGTCGGACGTGAGGCACGCGTCGTGCTCCTCGTCACCGGTGACGGGTTGAAAACGCCCGGCCCGGTGTCGCACACCTACGATCCGATCATGATCGACGCCGATGCAGACGCGTTCTTAGAGCAGTTGCTGGTCGCCTAATGCCCGGTCGAAGCCTGTTCGAGAAGGTCTGGGACCGGCACGTCGTCCGCGACGAGCCCGGTGAGCCGACGCTGCTCTACATCGACCTGCACCTCGTGCACGAGGTCACCTCGCCGCAGGCGTTCGCCGGCTTGCGCCTCGCGGGTCGGCCCGTGCGCCGCCCCGAGCTGACCGTTGCGACGATGGATCACAACGTGCCGACGCTGCCGGGCCCGGTGACCGACCCGATGGCGAAGACCCAACTCGATGCTCTGAGCGCGAACTGCGAGGAGTTCGGCATCGAGCTCCACGGCACCGGCTCGGGAAGCGAGGGCATCGTGCACGTGATCGGGCCGGAGCTCGGACTCACCCAGCCAGGGAAGACGATCGTCTGCGGCGACAGCCACACGTCGACGCATGGTGCATTCGGTGCGCTCGCCTTCGGCATCGGCACCTCCGAGGTCGAGCACGTGCTCGCAACGCAGACGTTGAACCAGACGCGACCGAGGACGATGCTGCTCGAGTTTGTCGGCACCCTGCCGCCCGGTTTGACCGCGAAGGACATGATCCTCGGCGCGATCGGCCAGGTCGGCGTCGCCGGCGGCGTCGGCTACGTCGTCGAGTACGCGGGCGAGGCCGTTCGTTCCCTCTCGATGGAACAGCGAATGACGATCTGCAACATGACGATCGAATGGGGCGCCCGCGCCGGCATGATCGCTCCCGACGACACCACGTTCGCCTACCTCGAAGGACGCAAGCACGCCCCGCAGGGCGAGGCGTGGGACCGCTCCATCGCTGACTGGCGCTCGCTCTGCTCCGATCCGGGCGCCGTCTATGACACCCACGTCGTCGTCGACGTCGCGGAGCTCGTGCCGCAGGTGACGTGGGGCACGAACCCCGGCATGGTCGTCCCCGTCACCGGCACCGTGCCGGACCCCGCCTCGTTGGCCGACCCCGACGACCGGGCTGCCGCCGAGCGCGCGCTCGAGTACATGGGTCTTCGTCCGGGGCAGGCGATCGAGGAAATTCGGGTTGACCGGGTCTTCATCGGCTCATGCACGAACTCGCGGATCGAGGATCTCCGCGCTGCGGCGGCGATCGTTCGGGGCCGCACCGTCGATCCAAGCGTCACCGCGCTCGTCGTGCCCGGCTCGGCGCAGGTGCGGCGGCAGGCGGAGGATGAGGGCCTTGATCGCATCTTCCTCGACGCTGGCTTCGAGTGGCGCCTCGCAGGCTGCTCGATGTGCCTCGGCATGAACCCCGACGTGCTCGCACCGGGTGAGCGGTGCGCCTCGACGTCCAACCGCAACTTCGAGGGCCGCCAGGGTCGCGGTGGCCGGACGCATCTTGTCAGCCCGCAGATGGCCGCTGCGGCGGCGCTCCACGGGCACTTCGTCGACGTGCGCACACTCGACGCGGAGCGGGTGTCGGCGTGAAGGCGATCTCGAAGGTCGCGGGGCGCGTGGCGGTGCTCGACCGCCCCGACGTCGACACCGACCAGATCATCCCGAAGCAGTTCCTGAAGCGGATCGAGCGCACAGGGTACGGGCAGTACGCCTTCTTCGACTGGCGCTTTGCCGAGGACGGCAGCGAGCGGCCCGGCTTCGAGCTCAACCAGCCCCAGTTCGCCGGCGCCAGGATCCTGCTCGCCGGCCGCAACTTCGGCTGCGGCTCGTCGCGCGAGCACGCGGCGTGGGCGTTGCAGGACTACGGATTCGACGTCGTCATCGCATCGTCGTTTGGTGACATCTTCCGATCGAACGCGGCCAAGGTCGGCATGGTGATCGTGGAGTTGCCCGAGGAGCAGGTGAAGGATCTGATGGAGTCGGTCGACCTCGATCGTGGCTCGGAGCTCACGGTCGACCTCGAGGCGATGACCGTGACCACCCCCGCCGGCAAGGTACTCCCGTTCGCGTTCGACGCGTCGGCCCGCTACCGGCTTCTCAACGGCCTCGACGACATCGACCTGACACTCCAACACGAAGCCGCGATCAGCGTCTATGAGGCCGGCAGGACGGGTACATAGTGACGAATTGTGACAGGGAGGCCGCACAGTGACCCAGGTGGCCGTTCTCCCCGGCGACGGGATCGGGCCCGAGGTCACCGCCGAGGCGATTCGCGTCCTCGACGCACTCGGAATCACCCATTCCGAGCACCCGTTCGGCGGTAACGCGATCCTCGAGCAGGGGACGCCACTGCCGGACGAGACACTGGCGGCCTGCCGCGAAGCCGACGCTGTCCTCCTTGCTGCGGTCGGCCTGCCAGAGCTCGAGGGCAAGCCGGTGCGGCCCGAGCAGGGCCTCCTCGGCCTCCGCAAGGAACTCGGCGTGTACGCGAACCTGCGGCCTGCGCGCGCCAACGGGATCGACATGATGATCGTCCGGGAGCTCGTCGGCGGCCTCTATTTTGGCGAGAAGGGCACCCGCGAGGACGGCACCTGGTACGACACCTGTGAGTACTCGCGGCCCGAGGTCGAGCGGATCGCGCGCCGCGGCTTCGAGATCGCGCAGGCCCGCGGCGGCCGGCTGACATCGGTCGACAAGGTCAACGTCATGCACACCTCACGGTTGTGGCGCGATGTCGTCACCGCGATGGGCGCGACCCAGTATCCGGAGATCGAACTCGACCACGCGCTCGTCGATTCCTTCGCGATGACGATCGTGCAGGCCCCGGAAACGATTGACACGGTCGTGACCGAGAACACGTTCGGGGACATCCTCTCCGACGTTGCCGCCGCCGTGACGGGAGGCCTCGGGCTGGCCGCGTCAGCATCGCTCGGGGACGATGGGCCCGGCATCTTCGAACCCGTGCACGGCTCGGCGCCGCAGATAGCGGGCCGCGGGATCGCGAATCCGGCTGCCATGATCCGCTCGGTCGCGTTGATGCTCTCCCACGGTTTCGGCCGCGCCGATGAAGCCGCCGCCCTCGAGAGGGCCGTCGACGCAGCACTCGCCGAGTCGCCGACACCCGATCTGGGCGGCACCAGCACCACGACCGACGTCGGCGATGCGGTGTTGCGCAACCTCGACGCTGCCCGTACCCTATGACGACGATGCGTCGCGCGCCTGCCACCCGCTGTACCCGCGCGACGTTCGGCTTCGCCTTTACGGGCTAGCTCCTTCCCCGGGAAGAACGCTCCCGGCGAAAGCGAACCGACTCCAGCGAAAGGCGCTCTTCCCACCTTGGCTTCCATCGAACTCACTGTTGCCTATCCCGGACGCGAAGGCGCCCACTCGGCAGCGGCGTGCGACCGGCTCTTCCCGGCAGCGCGTCTCGTCCCGCTGCCGACCTTCTCCGACGTCATCGACGCGGTCGCCTCGGGACGCGTGCCGTACGGCGTCCTCCCGATCGAGAGCTCGCTCGTCGGGCCGGTCGCCGAGACCCACGACCTCCTCTACGAATCGCCTCTCTCGATCGTCGCGGAAGCGATCATTCCGGTGAACCACTGCCTCGTCGGCCCCGCCGCCGTGAGCCTTTCGGATATTCGTGAGATCCACTCCCATCCTGTCGCGCTCGATCAGTGCCGCAAGCTCCTCGCGTCGCTCCCGAATGCCATCGCGGTTGCCGCCCCGACAACTGGTGATGCGGCCTCGATCGTGGCCCAGCTCGCGGATCCGGCCGTCGTTGCCATCGCCAGCGATCGGGCAGCCCGGATCAACGGGCTCACGATCATCGACGGGAACGTCGGCGACCACCCGGAGGCGTACACCCGGTTCGTCTCGGTCGCCCCGTACACACGCCTCGACCGGCGGGACGGCCAGTGGCGCACGGCGTTCTCGTTCACGACCGATCACCGCCCCGGAGCACTCCACCATGCGCTCGAGCCGCTCGCCCGCCACGGGATCGATCTCAACCTGCTCGTGTCACGGCCGATTCCGTCGCGTCCCTTCAACTACCGCTTCGACGCCGTCCTCGGCGGACATCCGCTCGATCCGGAGATCGCCTCGACCCTGAGGGAGATGCGCGACCTGACGACGCAACTGCGGGTGTTCGGCTCGTACCGTGCCGACCACGAAGGCGGCATCGTCGCCCGCGGCTAGGCGGCTGCGGTCTCGAACTGCTCGAGGGATGGCAGATACTGGCGCCAGCTCTCCGGCACCCGCTGCGCCGCGAGGCGGATGAAGAGCACCGGTGCCGGAGCTCGGGGCGGATGAGGGAGCGACATCGCAACGTCCCCGAGTAACCTGTCCCCCTTGCGGAGGTTGCACGGCGCGCACGCTGTGACGACGTTCTCCCAGACCGAGGCACCACCCTTGGACCGTGGAACCACGTGGTCGAGCGTCAGCCGCGCAGCAATGGTGCCGCAGTAGACGCACTTCCACCCGTCTCGGGCAAACAGGGCGCGGCGCGAGATCCGCCGCTTCACGGCGCGGGGAACGCGCACGTACTGGAGCAGGCGGATCACATGAGGGCGGCTGAACAGGCGCTCCGCCGACCGCAACGGTTGCGCATGGTGCTCAACGATCTCGGCCTTGCCCTTCCACACGAGGACGTGCGCACGCCGATCGGAGCACACGTTGAGCGGCTCGTAGCTTGCGTTCAGGACGAGGACCTGATGCACCGAAAGCGAGGGTACCAGCGCGCACTTCTCCGCGGTCTCGGCGAAGAACTCGAGTTCTAACGCCCCATAGCCCGTTCGACGGCCGTCTGCTCCTCGGGCGAGAGTGCGATCGAGGCCGTGCCGCGCTCGACGTCCTTCACGTAGATGCGCGCATAATCGCGGCCCTGGATCGCCGTGACCACCGTGCCCGTACGCGTGGCGTCGAGAAAGGCGAACGAGGCCGACTGCTTGCCGCCCGTGTCCTCGTAGGCGTCGTAGCGCACGACGGCAGTGTTCGTGATCGCCCCATCGACGCGTCGATCGACCCGGGATAGCCCCGTCGCAACCTCGTCGACCGCACGGTGGAGATCGTCGACGCGACCCTGAAGCGACACCGCGAAGTCGACCATGTCGTGCGAGGCGCCGCCGCCCAGAATGGCCTTTTGTGAGCTCTGAAGCCGGCGCACGCGGCGTGCAAGCCACAGGGACGAGAGGAGCGCGGCGACCGCCGCCGCGACCGCCGCGCTCGCAACGGCAAGCGCGACGTCCATTACTCGAGCGAGAAGATGACGGGGTACTCGGCGCTGTTGTTCGCCGTTCTCGTCTCGCCCTGCACGGGCTTGACGCTCACCTGCACGGACGTCTTCTCGGCGAACGGAACCTCGGGAAAGTCCTTGAACGTGACGGTCTTGACCTCGCCGATGTCCAGCAGATCGATCGTCTGCGTCTTCACGATCGGTGTCGTGCCTTTCGGGATCGTCAGTGTCACGACGACGCTCACCTCCTGGTTCTCGCCGGTGTTCTTGACGAAGACCTCGAAGGCAAGATCTGTCGAGGCCTTGATCGTCGTCTCGGTGTCGGGTGCGAGTTGGGTGCCGGCGGGTTGCACGATCACTTTCTCGAGACTCGAGCCGTGGACCCCCGAAGGGCTGCCGCCGGTGGAAGCGCCGTGGATCCGCTGCCAGATAGCCGTCATCGAACGGGCGGTGTAGAGCTCCACGTTTTCAACGAATACCGAAGCGGGTGCCGTGATGTCGCGGAGGCCCTCGTCCTGGAGCGTGGCCTGGGCGGGCACCCGAAACAGGAACTGCCAGACGACGTCGCCCGCCTCGAGACGCCGTGCCTGCGAAGCAAGCTTCTCGCCCGCGGCGGTCGCGACCTTCGAGTCGTCACCCTTCGTCGCCATGAAGGTGTCGAGCAACCCCTGAAGGCCTCCGACTCGCAACTGGAGTGCCTCGATAGCGTGGTCGGTGGCGGGCCGAAGAGGGCCCGGCACGTCGAGCCCCTGGGCCTGCTCCACATCCTGCTGCTGCCGCTGGATCAGCCCTCCGAGCTGTGTCTCGAGCTCAGCCTGCTTGAGTCCCGGCGTTGTCAGGAGCTCGGCAAGATCGTTACCGATCTTGGCAGAGTTGGAACCAATCGCCCCGATGTCGGTCATCGCGCCCGAATAGCCGTTCCGCTTCTTGTCGCTCGAGCAGCCCTGCCCCCAGACAACGAGCAGCACCACGATGAGGATCGCGAACGCCACGAACCCGACCAGGCGCAGGATCGGGGTGAGCCCGTGCGGCGCGCGGAACTGTGGCCGCCGTGGCCCACCGCCTCCGCCGCCCGAGGCACGCGCCGAGGCACCGGTGTGCTCGGCGCCATCAGCGCCGTGCGTTTCGCGGGTCGCGTCGTCTTCGAAGAAGTCGAAGTCGAGAATATCGTCGTCGTGCGAGCTCACAAAGGCACTCCCGTCAGGGGACGGGTCGAGTCTACGTCATGCTTCGGCTCGGAAGGGAGGTCCCCTGCCGCGGCGAAGAGGCGGTAACCGTGTCGAGCACCGCGTACGCCCTTCCCGCACCCGAGCTCGTTCTCGACCGCTACCGGCCTCTCCGGCCGCTCGGACGCGGTGGATCCGGGTCCGTCTGGCTCGCCCGGGACGAGCGAACCGGCCTCGAGGTCGCCCTCAAGATCGTCCCGCGCGAGGGCAAGCGGGCATCGCGGGCGGCGCGGGAGATGGAGGCAGCGTCGCGGCTCCGCCACGAACGGTGCGTCCGCGCGTACGACTTCGGCGGCGATAGCGACCACGTCTACATCGCCTACGAATATGTCCAGGGCCGAACGATGCGCGAGGCGTTGCGCAGCGGCAAGCTCGGTGACCGCGACGCGGTCGAAGCGGCCGCGCAGATCCTCGATGCACTCGCACATGCCCACCGCCTCGGGATCGTCCATCGCGACGTGAAGCCGTCGAACGTCCTCGTCGAAGAGACGCCGTCCATCTCGATCCGCCTCCTCGACTTCGGCCTCGCCCAGTTCGACGAGGCCGACACATTGACCGCCGTCGGCGACGTGCCCGGCACGCTCGCGTACATCGCGCCTGAGAGGCTTCGCGGGGGCGACGCAACTGCTGCCAGCGATGTCTGGGCGGTTGGCGTACTGCTCTGGGAATCGCTCGCCGGCGAGCATCCGTTCTGGGGCGTCCCTCTACCGCAGGTCGCTGCGGCGATCGAAGCAGGGGCGGCGCCTATCGGCACGAACCGCACCGATCTGCCTCCGGCGATCGCCGACGCCGTCTCATCGGCGCTCGCGATCGAGCCATCGCGACGCCCTTCGGCGGAGCGCCTCGCGGCGGATCTGAGGGCAGCACTGACCTCGCCACGCCGCGATCGTACGAAGCCCTCACGCCCGCGGCAGGCAGCGTCTGTCCCGACTGCGGTTCAAGCAACACTTCCGCTCGAACGACGCCTCGTCCCGGCCGCTCTCGCAGCCGTCACTGTCACGCTCGCGGCCTCGCTGCTGCCGTTCTGGACTCCGGGCCTCGTGCTCCTCCTCGCGCTGGCGGCAGGGGGCGCGATGCTGCGCGCGCCCCGCCTCGGCCTGGCGATCGCCCTGTTCGTGCCGCTGTTTCCGCTCGGGAACATCGCGCAGGCGGCCGCCGTGGCGTACGCCGCCGTTGCCGCCGCCTGGCTCGCACTGTGTTGGCGCGACGCCCGCGCCGGCCTCCTTTTCGTTGCCGGCCCCCTGCTTGCCTCAGTCGGGGCGCTCGCGCTCCTCCCGCTCGCAGTTCAACCCGCACGCGGGCGGGCACGGCGCGCACTACAGGCATTCGGGGGCGTCCTCGCCGCCGCCGCCGTTGCCGGTCTGCGAGGGCAGCCGCTACCGCTGACGGGGGCGACCGTGACCAACCTCGGGATCGACGGCTCGACAAGCGTCACCGACGTCCTCCAGGCGCTCGCGGCGTTCCTCGAAGGCAATGCCGGCCTGATCACCGTGGCACTCGTGCTCGCCCTCGCGTCTGCTCTGTTGCCGGACGCGCGCAGGCGGGGGCTGAAGGGGATCGCTGTGCTCGGGGCCTTCCAGATCGGCCTCATCCTCGTCCTCGCCCCGGCCCTGCCGGCACTCTCGATCGTGCTCGGTACAGGCGTGTTGTGTGCCGCGCTCGCGGCTCTCTCGCTCCAGAGGGGCCGCTACGCTTAGCCGGGAGCGGCTACTCCCGCAATGCCCGCAATGAGCGTCCTGCGCACCATCGAGAGCAAGATCGAAGGCCTCTTCGAGGGCGTCTTTGGCCGTGCCTTCAGAACCCACGTGCAGCCCGTCGAACTCGCCCGCAAGCTCGCGAAGGAGATGGACGAGCATCGCTCCGTCTCCGTCTCACGCGTCTACGTTCCAAACGAGTACACGGTGTACCTGTCGGGTGCCGACCGACAGCAGTTCGCCTCCTACGAGGGCTCGCTCGTCGGGGAGCTGCAGGAGTACCTGACCGAGCATGCGCGGCGGGAGGCATACGCCTTGCTGACCCCGCCTCGCGTACGGCTCGCGACCGACGACGACCTTGCAGTCGGGGAGTTCGGGATCGCTACCCGGGTTGCCCAGCCGGAAGGCGTGGTGCCTTCTCTCCCGGCGGCGCCGGGAGCGCCTGCACCGCCACGAAGCGTTTCGATCCCGGTCGCTCCGCTGCCGGTTCCGGTCACCCCGCCCGGTCCGGCGCCCGTACCTGACGCGGCGCCCTCCGCAACGATGATCTACCGGCCGCGTGAGCAGGCTGCCGACGTGCCCGTGAGCACTCCGCCGCCTGAGCCCGAACGAGAGCTCATCACGTTGACGTTGGCTGGGCGTGCTCATCCGATCACATCTCGCCGCGTCGTGATCGGTCGCTCGCGAGAATGCGATCTCCGTGTTCCCGACGGTAACGCGTCACGCCGTCACGCCGAGGTCGTGCAGGAAGGCGCAACCTACCTCGTCGTCGATCTGGGATCGACCAACGGCACCGAGCTGAACGGACGGCGCATTACGCGGGAGAAGCTGACCAACGGCGACCGCATCACGATCGGCGCGACTGACCTCGTCTTCGGCCGCGCCCTCCCGTGACGTGATCGGGGCTGTCGACACCGAGCAGGCATTGCTCGCGCTGAAGATCGGGTTCCTCGTGCTCCTCTACCTGTTCATCTGGTCTGTCGTGCGATCGGTCACGCGCGATCTTCGATCTGCGCCCCAGGAGTCGATCGTGCTCAGCGCCAAGGAGGCGAACGAGCTCAGAGCGCATTACGAGCCGGTCGTTCCGACGTCGGTCGCACGTGTGCTCGTGCTCGACAGCCCCGCGCTACAGCCGGGCACCACCGTCGAGCTAACGGTGCCGACCCGACTCGGCCGCGGCGGCGAGAACGCCATACGACTCGACGGAGACGACTTCGCGTCAACACGCCATGCAATGCTCGAACCTCGTCCGGACGGCCTCTGGGTCGAGGACATCGGCTCGACGAACGGCACGTTTGTCAACGGTGCTCGCGTCACGACCGCTCGGCTGCTCGCAGCGGGGGACGTCGTTCGCATCGGCCAGACCGATCTCAGGGTCGAGGCGTGAGAACCGGCCGCGCGAGCGCGCTCACCGACACCGGACGGCGGCGACCACACAACGAAGACACGTTCGTCTGCGATCCCCCGCTCTTCGCCGTCGCCGACGGCGTCGGTGGCGCCCAGGCCGGCGAAATCGCCTCGCGACTCGCCGCAGCCACGCTCGAGGAGCGCCGCCCGGATGCACAGGGTGAGGAGACGCTCGCCGAGCTCCTACGCCAGGCGAACGACCGGATCTACCGTCAGGCGCTCGACGACCCGGCGGCCGCGGGGATGGGTACGGTCGTCACCGCACTGCTCGTCGACGAGGCCGGTGGCGCTGTTGCAATCGGTCATGTGGGCGATTCGCGCGCGTACCGCTTGCGGGACGGCCAACTCGAGCAGCTGACCCCGGATCACTCGCTCGTCGGCGAGCTCGTCCGCGCCGGCAGGCTGTCGGCCGAAGAGGCCGAGCAGCACCCGCACCGATCGGTGATCACTCGGGCCGTCGGCACCGAGCCCAGCGTCGATGTCGACACATTCACCCTCACCGTGGCGCCGGGGGATCTCTACCTGATCTGCTCCGACGGGCTGACCGACATCGTGCGCGACGAGCAGATCGCGGAGCTGATCGTGGCTGCGGACAATGATCCCGACACGGCGGCCGAGGCGCTCGTCGCTGCCGCTAACCGTGCCGGCGGGATCGACAACATCACCGTCGTGCTCTTCGAAATCCTCGAGGGAGACCCGTCCCCGGCACCGAAGCCTGGCAGCGAACCCGACGAGGACACACTGGAGCAGGTACTCGAATCGCCGGCGGCCGAGGCCGTCGCCCCCGTCGTGCCGGTGCAGCGACATGGGGCCGGCTCGGGTGGCCGCTGGCTCGCCCTCGTCTGCATCGTGCTCACGGTCGCCGTCGCCGCGCTCGTCGTCTGGTGGAGCCTTACCCGGTGAGCGCCCGCAACAAGGAGCTTCTCAACCTCGGCTTCGCTGCTCTCGTCGCCTCAGCGGCGTTCGCGAGTGTCTCGATCGTCGGCACCGGGCTCGTCTCGACACGCTGGCTCGGCTACGTCGGGGTCATTTTCGGCCTCTACCTCGTCGCACACATCGTGGCGCGGTTCACGGTGCCGTACGCCGATCCGACGCTGCTCCCGCTCGCTGGTCTCCTGACTGCGCTCGGACTGAGCGTGATCTACCGTCTCGGTCCCGAGGACGCACGCCGGCAGGCGGTCTGGGTCGCGGTCGGGATCGGAGTCCTCGCCGCGACGCTGATCTGGCTTCGCTTCGACTACCGCGTGCTCGAGCGCTACAAGTACCTGTTCGGGATCTCCGCGGTGGTGCTGCTGCTCCTGCCGTCGGTGCCGGGCCTCGGCCACCGCGTCAACGGCGCCAACCTCTGGGTCAAGATCGGGCCGATGCAGTTCCAGCCCGGCGAGCTGGCCAAGATCTTCCTGATCATCTTCCTCGCGGGTTACCTCCGCGACAAGCGCGAGGCTCTCGCACAGGGCCGACTGAAGGATCTCGGGCCACTCCTCCTGATCTGGGGAGCAGCGATGCTCGTGCTCGTGCAGACGAGCGATCTCGGCTCCGCACTGCTCAACTTCGGGATCTTCCTGGCCATGGTGTACGCCGCCACCGGGCGTGCGCTCTACGTCGGCGTCGGGATCGCCCTGTTCGTCACCGGCGCCGCCGCCCTCTACAACACTCTTGGCCGCGTTCAGCAGCGCGTTACCGTGTGGCTGCACCCGTGGACGGACGAGCGTGTCTACTGTGCGATCAACGGCAAGCTCGAGTACCGCCAGAACTGCGACTCGTACCAGCTTGTCAAGAGCCTGTACTCGATCGCGAACGGCGGCTATGGAGGCACCGGTCTCGGCAAGGGAACGTTCAAGACAGTCGACGGGACGCAGCTGATCCCGTATCTCAACACCGACTTCATCTACTCGGCGATCGCGCAGGAGCTCGGCTTGATCGGGGCCGCCGCCGTGTTGCTTCTCTTCATGGTGCTCGTGGCCCGCGGGATGCGGATCGCTCTGATCTCGCAGGACGGCTTCTCGAAGCTCCTCGCCACCGGCCTCACGTTCGGGCTCGCCCTGCAGACGTTCATCATCGTCGGCGGGGTACACCGCGTCGTGCCGCTGACGGGCATCACCCTGCCGTTCGTCTCCTACGGCGGCTCATCGATCCTGTCGAACTTCGTCATGCTCGGGTTGCTGCTCCTCGTCTCGAACCGTGCTGCCGCGACGGCGGTTGACCGGTGAACAGGCAGATCGTCCGGGTCGCCGGCCTCGCCATGGGCCTCATGATCGCTCTGATCGTCGCGACGACGTACTGGCAGACATGGGCCCGCCCGGCACTCGCCGAACGCCAGGACAACGAGATCCAGCGCGTGGCCCAGTTCCAGATCAAGCGGGGCCTGATCCTCTCTCCCTCGCGCGTCCTCGCTCGCAACAAGGAGCGCCGAGTGGAGAGCCGCACGCTCTACTTCCGCCGGTACCCGCAGGGACGGCTCACAGCGCATGTCGTCGGATATTCCACCGCGGCCCGATCGCGCACCGGTCTCGAGCGGTCACTGAACCCGATCCTGACGGGCTCGGGGCGTAGCCTCTCGTCCCTTGTCGACCAGTCCCTCGACAAGTTGAACGGAAAGCCGATCGTTGGTGACACCGCGGTGACGACACTCGACGTGAACGGCCAGCGCGCGGCCCTCGACGCTCTCGGCACGCGCTGCGGTGCCGTCGTCGCGCTCGATCCACGCACAGGCCGCGTGCGGGTGATGGTGTCGTCGCCGAGCTACAACCCGAACGATGTCGAGACGAACTTCGGCCGGATCGAGAAGATCAGGGCCGACTGCACTCCGGCCTCGCCGCTGTTCAACAGAGCGAGCCAGGGTCTCTACCCGCCGGGGTCGATCTTCAAGGTCGTGACAGCCTCGGCCGCTCTCGGTTCGGGCAGATACACCGCCGCCTCGACTTTCGTCGATCCCGGCTATTGCACGGTGTACGGCAAGCGCGTCAACAACTTCGACACGAGCAGGCCGTTCGGCACCGTCTCACTCGCGACGGCACTCCAGTTCTCCGTCAACTCGGTGTTCTGCAACATCGGGCTCGAGCTCGGCGCCAAGCGCATCGTCAAACAGGCGAAGGCGTTTGGCTTCTACGAGCGGCCGCCCCTCGAGACGCCCGACAGCGAGCGGTTGGCGAGCGGGCTCTACCGCAACGGCAGGCTCTCCGACCCGAAGCGGGACCGTGACGTCGATGCGGGCCGGATGGCGTTCGGCCAGGAACGGCTCCTCGTGACACCACTGCAGATGGCAATGCTGGCCGGCACGATCGGCAACGACGGCATCCTGATGCGCCCGTTCGTCGTCGAAAAGACCGTGACCCCGAACGGCAAGACTCGCGAACGCACCCGGCCGGCGAAGATCCGGCGGGCGGTCTCGCCCGCGACTGCGCGGGATGTGGGCGCGATGATGGTGCGAGCAGTTCAGGCCGGCACGGGCACGGCCGCGCAGATCCCGGGACTACGGATCGGTGGCAAGACCGGTACAGCCGAGACGGGTGTCGACGGGAGCAACGTGACCTGGTTCATCGCCTTCGCCGGCAGCGAGGGACAGAAGCCGAAGCTCGCGATCGCCGTCGTCCTTCAGAATCAGGCACTCACCGGAGGCGCTACGGCCGCCCCGATCGCACAACAGGTAATGCAGGCACTCCTTACCCCGACGACGAACCCCTAACGTACGGCATTCATGGCACGCAACGACCTCACCGGAACCCTCTTTGCAGACCGCTACCGCTTCGAGCGTAAGCTCGGCTCGGGCGGCATGGCCGACGTCTGGCTCGCAGAGGACCAGGAGCTCGGCCGGCGCGTCGCGGTGAAGATCCTGCACGAGCGCTACGCGAACGACGAGCAGTTCGTCGAGCGCTTCCGCCGCGAGGCGACCCACGCCGCGGGTCTGTCGCATCCCAACATCGTCTCGATCTACGACCGGGGTGTCGCGGACGGCTCGTACTACATCGTCATGGAATACATCGAAGGCCGGACGCTGAAGGAGCTTGTCGTGACGCGCGGGCCCTGCCCGGTGCCAGTCGCAATCTCGTACACGCGACAGATCCTTGCCGCACTCCGCTACGCGCACAAGAACGGGATCATCCACAGGGACATCAAGCCGCATAACGTGCTCGTCGACCGTGAGGGTCGTGTCAAGGTCGCCGACTTCGGCATTGCGCGGGCCGGTGCGAGTGAGATGACGGAGGCCGGCTCGATCGTCGGGACGGCGCAGTACCTCTCCCCCGAGCAGGCCCGCGGAGCTCCGGTCGACGAGAGCTCCGATCTCTACTCAACGGGCATCGTCCTGTACGAGCTGCTGACGGGAACGGTGCCGTTCACGGGTGAGACGCCGGTAGAGATCGCGATGAAGCATCTCTCTCAGACGCCTGCGGCCCCGTCGACACGCCGCCCGGAGATTCCGCGCGATCTCGACCTGGTCGTGCTTCGCGCCCTCGCCAAGGAGCCGAGCGACCGCTACCGGTCAGCCTCCGAACTCGATCGCGATCTCGAGCTCGTGGCGCGCGGCGATGCCGTCGGGGCGGAGACCGAGACCGCCGCGACGATGGTGATGGCGGGTGCCGGTGCGATCGACGCAACCGCGGCGACGCGCGTCACCGCCCCGCTTGCACCCTCTTCAGGTGGGACGTACGGCGGCGACGAGCGCTACCGGGCGTATGACGGCCCGGGGGCCCGCCGGCGAAGTGTGTGGCCCTGGGTGCTCGCCCTCGGCGCCCTGCTCGCCGTCGCAGCGGGCGGCTGGCTGCTCTACGACAGCGTCCAGAAGCAGATCGACAGCAACAAGCCGCTCCGCGTCCAGCAGTACACCGGCATCCTCGAGAGTCGGGCCGTCAACCTGATCCGCAAGGACGGGTTCGAGCCCAACGTCCGCCGAGTGCCGAATGGCGAGACGCCCGTGAGAATCGTGTTCGAGCAGTCACCGGTGGAGGGAACAGGACTCGAGCGCGGCGGCATCGTCACGATTTCCGTCTCCACGGGCAAAAGGACGGTCAACATGCCGGATGTCGTCGGCAGGCAGTTGACCGACGCCGTCTCGGCGTTGACGAGAGCAGGCCTGACCCCGAAGAGCGTGGGCGTTCCCTCGGACAAGCCCTCGAACACGGTGACGGGCCAGGACCCGAAATCTGGTACCCCGCTCGTCGAGGGGGCGACCGTGCGGATCAACTACTCGACCGGCCCGAAGCCGATCGCCGTGCCACCTGTCGTCGGCTTCGACTACTCGACCGCGCTCCAGCAACTCCAGGCGGCGGGCTTTGCCGTCGCCCGAACCGATGTCGAGAGCTCTCAGCCCGCCGGTATCGTCGTGAGCCAGGTGCCGAGCGGTTCGTCGACCGCGGCCAAGGGGTCGACTGTCAACGTCTCGGTCTCGAACGGGCCTCAGACGACGCCCTTGCCGGACGTCTCCGGCCAGACCGAGGCAAATGCTGAGGCAACCCTGACGGCAGCGGGGTTCAAGGTGAGCGTGACACCGGAAGACACGGACGTAGAAACGTTCGACGGCGTCGTCATCTCACAGGATCCGCCGGGCAACACCCAGCAGGATCCGAATACGATCGTGACGCTCTTCGTTGGCGTCTACGTGCCTCCCGAGCCACCGCCACCAACCGACACGACGACGACACCCCCCCCGTGAACGCGCGCGTGCGCGTCGCCGTGCTCGCTGGTGGGCGGTCGAGCGAGCACGAGATCTCGCTCGCATCGGCGCGCTCGGTCGCCCTGGCGCTCGACCCCGAGCGGTACGAGACGCACACGATCGAGATCGGACGCGACGGTGCCTGGGCGCTGCCGCCGGCACCCGGCACGGCGGCCATCCCTCAGGCGGGAGGAATGCTGCCGATCCCAACCGCGTCGGCGCCGTCGGCGCTCGGGGCCGTCGATGTCGTGTTCCCGATCCTGCACGGGCCGTTCGGGGAAGACGGAACGGTGCAGGGTCTGCTCGAGCTTGCAGGCATCCCCTATGTCGGCTCCGGCGTCACGGCATCCGCGCTCTGCATGGACAAGGATCTCTGCAAGGCCGTGCTTCGAGACCGTGGGATCCCCGTCGCACCGAACATCACGCTCCGGCCCGGAGACGTAGTGGAGAATCCGTTCGGGTATCCCGTGTTCGTGAAGCCCGCACGGCTCGGGTCGTCGGTCGGAATCTCAAAAGCACGTACCGTGGAGGAGCTCGAGGCGGCGGTCGCATTGGCGCGTCGCCACGACGACAAGGTGCTCGTCGAAGAGTTCCAGCCGGGAGTCGAGGTGGAGGTCGGAGTGCTCGGGAACCGCGAGCCGGTCGCGTCCGTTGCCGGTGAGATCGTGGCGCACGCCGACTGGTACGACTTCGACGCAAAGTACGCTGACGGCGGCATGGACTTGATCGTCCCCGCGCGACTGCCGGGTGAGACAATCGAACGTGTGCGCCAACTCGCCGTCGAGTCGTTCATCGCGACCGGTTGCGAGGGGATGGCCCGCGTCGACTTCTTCGTGCGCCCGGACGGACAGGTCGTGGTCAACGAGCTCAACACGATTCCGGGCTTCACCGCGACGAGTGTGTACGCGAAGCTGTTTGCCGAGAGCGGTATCCCGTATGCCGAGCTACTCGACCGCCTCGTAGAACTCGCCCTCGAGCGGCACGAACGCCGAAGAGATCTCGAGTTCTAGCCTCCTTCCCCCGGATCAGCGCCGTCGGCAGGCACGGGCGGAGCCGATGGGGGAAGTAGCCTAGGCTAAGAGAGCACGGCAGCGAGCGTGTCTTCCCAGGTACCGAGCGCCTCATCGAGAACCGCATCCTCGATCGTCAGCGGGCAGAGCACCCGGATGCAGTTTCCGGAAATCCCGGCCTTCAGCAGGATCAGCCCTCGCTCGAGCGCCGCGTCGATCACAGCGGCAGCAAGATCAGGGGCCGGGTCCTTCTGCGCAGGGTCGTGAACGAGCTCGATTGCGAGCATTGCGCCGAGGCCGCGCACGTCACCGACCTGAGGCCAGCGCTCCTGCCAGGTGAGCATCCGCTCGCGAACGCGATCGCCGATCATGTTGGCGCGCGCGACGAGATCCTCCTCGGCGAAGATGTCGAGGACCGCGAGCGCCGCCGCGAGCGCCACCGGGTTACCGATGAACGTGCCGCCGATTGCGCCGGTGTGGGGGGCGTCCATGATCTCGGCCTTTCCGATCACGCCGGACAGAGGAAGCCCCGCTGCGATCGACTTGGCGACCGCGATCAGGTCGGCCTCGACCGCATAGTGCTCCATCGCGAACATGCGCCCCGTCCGGCCGAACCCTGTCTGCACCTCGTCGGCGATCATGACGATGCCTTCCCGATCGCAGATCGTCCGGATCCCTGCGACGAACTCCGCGGGTGCCGGCATGAAGCCGCCCTCACCGAGTTGCGGCTCGAACACGATTGCTGCGATCTGGGACGGAGCGACATGCGAGGAGAACATCCGCTCGATCTCCGCCAGGGCCTCGGTCGCAGAAGGGCCACGATAGGTGTTCGGAAACGGTGCCCGATACACCTCCGGTGCGAAGGGGCCCATCCCCTTCTTATAGGGGTGCACCTTGGACGTCATCGTCAGCGCGAGCAACGTCCGACCGTGGAAGCCGGCCTCGAACGCGATCACGGCGGGACGGCCGGTCGCGAGCCGCGCGATCTTGACCGCGTTTTCGACAGCCTCCGCGCCGGAGTTGAAGAACGCCGCTCGCGTCGGGCCCGCAAACGGGACAAGCTCGCCGAGTCGCTCGGCAAGTTCGACGTACGACTCGTAGGGCACGACCGTGAAATCGGTGTGCACGAACCTGGCCGCCTGCTCCTGGATCGCCTCGACGACCCGCGGATGGCAATGGCCCACGTTGACGACACCGACGCCACCCGCAAAGTCGATGAAGGTGTTGCCGTCGACGTCGGTGATCGTCGCATTTTGGGCTTTGGCGGCGAAAACGGGCAGGTAGACCTGGAGCGGTTTCGCGACGGCACCTTCGGCGCGCGCCAGGAACTCCCGAGAGCGCGGCCCGGGGATTTCGGTGCGAATCTCGATCGACTTCGTTACGGCCACCGGGAGAGCGTACCCGAGCGTCGGGTGGGTGCCCTCGACCCGGGCGACGCTATTCGCGTCGTCCCTACGAGCCCTCGAGCTTCGCGTTCGCGGGCGCGAGGGCAGCTTTCGTGTAGAGCCCCGATGCATTCCAGAGCAGGTATCCCTTCGCACCCTGAAGACGCGCGGCGGCGATCTGTGCCAGAACCTGCTGCGGTGTGTAGTTCCAGTCCTGCACCCACGGCACGAGTTGGGCGCGCGAGCCTCTCAGCTGCCGGCGGAAGTCCGTGAGCGTCCGAAACACCGTCTCGCCCGGCTGGTCGGCTGGGCTCACGAGCCCGAGTTCACCGTCGCCGTAGAGTACTGGATAGGACATCGGCGAGACGCTGTCGACATGCTTCGAGATCCAGCGCGGCACCTGGCCAATCCCTAGGTCACGGGTTGCGGAGAGTCCGAAGAGCGCCGTCGACACCGTCGTGCCGCGAGGCTCGAGACGTTTCTTCGCGTATCCGACGAAGTCCGCGATCACGCGGCCTCGAGGGACACTCGTCTTGCCCGGGTACACGGCGTTTGCGACGTCGCCGTCGGTCGGAAAACGAACGTAGTCGAACATGATCTGATCGAAGCCCGCGCCGGCGGCCGCCTCGGCTACCGATACGCAGTAATCCCAGACGCGCCGATCGTAGGGATTGACCCACGCGAGGCCGGCGTTCGTCGTCCAGACGCTGCCGTCGGGCCGCTGGACCGCCAGGTCTGGTCGGCCCTGAGCGAGTTTTGGATCCTGAAAGCAGACGACCCGTCCGATCATGTAGATGCCGTTCCGGTGTGCCAGGGCGACAAGCGCTTTCGGGTCGTAGAAGGGACGGATGGCGCCAACGGTGCGCGCGAGAGCCACGTCGGACGGCGCGAATCCGATCTCGCCTCCTTCGTCCTTGACGTCGAGTTCAATCGTGTTGAGGCCGTAGCGCTTGTACCCGACATACTCCCGGAACTTCCCGGGGAGAGAGGCGAGCGCGCCTGTCACGTGGACGCCGCGGATCTCGACGGGAAGCGGGCGGGGGCTCCCTGTGGCGACTTCAGGGGGAGTGCTTGCCGCGGGCTTGGTTGCGCGCGCCGGCGCCGACTGATTCTCGCCGACGAACCGGGCGCCCATGACAACGGCGATGACGGCGAGGAGGAGGAGCGCCAGGACCGCAGCCCGCCGACGCCGTTTTGTCCGGCGCGTCTGGCCCCGCCGAGCGCGGAAACGCTCGTTCGGGTCCATTGGTCCGTAGAGCATGGACACCGGACCACCGAGCGTACCGCATTCGAGCCTCGGTGCCGTCAGTGTTCGCCCCGATCCACCTCGAGCATCTAGTTCGGGCTACGATCGCGGCATGGTGCTCTCCGACAGAGCGATCCGGCGATTGATCGATGCGGGCAGGATCGTGATCGACCCGTTCGACGCCTCCCTGATGCAGCCGGCGAGCGTGGATGTGCGCGTCGACCGGCTCTTCCGGGTCTTTCGGAACTCACGCTATCCCTACATCGACGTCAAGCGGGAGCAGGAGGGGCTGACCGAGCTCGTCGAGATCGATGGGAGTGAGCCGTTCATCCTTCACCCGGGCGAGTTCGTGCTCGGCTCCACGCTCGAGCGGGTCACCCTGCCGGACGACCTGGTCGCTCGGCTCGAGGGGAAGAGCTCGCTCGGCAGGCTCGGCCTGCTGATCCACTCAACCGCCGGCTTTATCGACCCGGGTTGGGACGGGCACGTGACGCTCGAGCTGTCGAACGTCGCAAATCTACCGATCACGATCTACCCGGAGATGAAGATCGGCCAGCTATCGTTCGTGCAGATGTCGGAGCCGGCAGAGCAGCCGTACGGATCGAGCGGGCTCGGCTCCAAGTACCAGGGTCAGCGTGGGCCGACCCCGAGCCGCTACTGGAAGAACTTCGAGGAGACATCGTGATCCTCGTCACGGGGGCGAGCGGTTTTGTCGGAGGGCACGTCGTCCGCGCGCTGGCGGGAGCCGGCGAGAGGGTGCGAGCGCTCGTGCGGGACCCGCACGGTGCGGCAACGCTCGAAAGCGTCGACTGCGAGCTCGTTCGTGGCGACGTCACCGATGCCGAGAGCCTACGGTCCGCGGTCGAGGGCTGTACGGCGGTCGTCCACCTCGTCGCCATCCTTGTGGGCAAGCCGGCCGACTTCGAGCGGGTGATGACGCAGGGCACGACGAGCCTGCTCGAGGCCGCCGTGGACGCGGGTGTGAAGCGCTTCGTGCAGATGAGCGCCCTCGGCACGAACGAGCAGACGAAGGACACCGTTCCGTACTACCGCGCCAAGTGGGCGATCGAGGAGGCCGTCCGCGCCTCCGGCCTCAGCCACGCGATCCTGCGGCCGAGCTTCGTGTTCGCGGGCGACGGCGGTGCGCTGATGCAGTTCGCGCGGATCGCCAGGTTGGCGCCGGTGACGCCGGTGATCGGGAGCGGCACGCAGCGCCTACAGCCGATCTGGGCGGACGACCTGGCGCGGGCTGTGACGCTCGCCGTGAGGGGCGGTGACGACGTCCTCGTGGAGCTCGGCGGCCCCGATGTCGTTGACTGGAACGAGTTCTGGTCGCGGTTGAAGGCGGCGCTCGGTACGCGCCGCCCGGCGTTGCACCTCCCGTTCTGGTTCATGCGCCCTCAGGCGTTCATGCTCGAGCGGCTGCCGCGCCCTCCGGTCACGCGCGACCAGCTACGCATGCTCGAGCTCGGGGACAACATCGTCTCGGACGGCGGCGTGAGCATGGAGGCGCTCGGCCTCCGTGACCTGCTGCCGCTCGAGGAGCAACTCCAGCGCGCTCTGGCTGGCTGACTCCGAATTGGCGCACTCGCGGTTGAGCCGCAACAAAATCAGCAAGCGCCGCTCTGAGCCCTTGTGCCAAAGTGGCACAAGCCTTCGCGACGACCGGATCCTGTCAGCGCCGGCTGAAAGGGAGGCGTAGGCGGGCCGCCAACGCTCTCGGCAGACCCCGGCCACCTTCTTGTGACACTTTGACACAAGGGCTCCGGTCGCTAGGGGTTTGATGCAGACGCGCAATCGGCGAGTTCAGAGTTGGCACACACCTGGCACGAAGTGGTCACGGGCTGGGTGCGAAAGTTTCGAGCATGGAGTTCTCGCCTGCGATTGATCCCCGCCTGGTTGCGAGCGTGGCCCACACCGTCGATCTCGGGTCGTCTGCTGCCGTCTGGCGAGGGCTTCGGCGTCACGCCCGGCGCATCCGTACGACTACACCCTGTTACGAGAGCGTCAGGAAACTCGTGGTCGCCGAACGCGAGCGGCGTGCCCGCCTTGTCGCCACTATCGCGACCATCCTCGAGATCGCGACCCGGCGCATCCCCGTCCTTCCGGAAGACGTGCCGCGGATCCATGCCCGCCGGCTGGCTCAGAGCCGAAGCTGGATGCGGTCACGCACGCGTCAGCCGCCCTGATTCGCAGGAGGCGCACACGTCTGCCGGCCGTTGTCATCACGCTCGTCGCAGGCGACTTGCAGCCGGAGTGCGTTTCACGGAAAGGCTCCCGGTGAACCGCCGAGCCGGTCAGACGCCCGGCCGGATGACGCCCGACTCGTAGGCCCAGACCAACGCCTGCGCGCGGTCACGCAGCCCCAGCTTGCGCAGCAGCGATGCGCGTGGGCTTCACGGTCGCCTCGCTCACGTGGAACGCTGCTCCCGATCTGGGTTGTGGCGACGGCCTTCGTCACCTCGGACAGCAGCGACTCGCCGGGACAGGCGCGAGAACAACCGAGAAAAGGCGAGGGCCGCCTTGCGGCGGCCCTCGATCCCGGTAGCCAGCGTCAAAGTGGTAGAGGCGCTTCCTGCCTGGTCGGAGTATTCCGACCGGCGGCGCGGAACGCGCGTCCCCTACGCTCGGCTATGGCGATTCCCCTGTGGGTCTCGGGAACACGCCTCTACCCGCTGGTACCTCCACTGCCGGTACTGCTCGAATCTGTCACTTCCGGACCACCTCCTTTCCGCGGTAACCGGAGTGTATACCGAGCAGGGTGGACGACCGCAAACCCGATCGAGCCACTTCCCCCGCCGAGCGTTTCCGCTCTCGCCGCAGGCGTTCATCCGGGGGAAGTGGCGTCGACCACGACCATGCCGTCGTCGCGTACGCGCACAGGGAACGTCTCAACCGCGATGTACGCCGGGAGCGACAGCGCGCGGCCCGTCTCGATGTCGAAGCGGGCGCCGTGGCGCGGGCAGACCACGACCCGCTCGGCACAGTCGAAATCGCCCTCGCAGAGCGGGCCGTCGTCGTGCGAGCACCTGTCCTCGAGAGCGAACAGCTTGCCGTCGCAGTTGTAGACACCAATCGTGAGGGGCGGCTGCGCCTCGACAATCCGCACGGTGCCGGGCAGCAACTCTTTGAGCAGGCAGACCTCGATCTCGGGCATGGCTACTCGACGGAGATAAAGCCGCTCGAAGTGCCCCACTCCTCCGGAAGCGGAGTGCCCTTCGACCGGTGGAGTGCGACCTTGAGCACGCCAAGCCCGAGCAGCGCGCACTTGAGGCGCACCGGGCTGAGTGGAATGCCGAT
>JANOUB010000243.1:0-4167 GCA_031416615.1 Thermoleophilia bacterium | reverse complement strand
GAGGCGCCGGAAGTGGAGCGCCTGGTCGAGGATCTCCGACGTGGTCAGGTTGCGGCCGAACTGCATCGTGCCCGTGGCGCAGAACGTGCAGGTCAGCGGACAGCCCGACTGGGAGGAGACGCAGATCGAGCGGCGACCGTCGCGATAGCGCATCAGGACCGCCTCGACGGGGTGCCCGTCGTGTGTGCGGAAGAGTGTCTTGACGGTGCCGTCCTTGGCCTGCTGCTCGTCGGTGACGATGAGCGTCGAGAACGGGACACTGCCGCTGAGACCTTCGCGCAGTGGGGCGGGGACATTCGTCATCGCGTCGTACCCCGTAACGCCTCGCGCTGCCCACTCCCAGACCTGCCGTGCCCGGTAGGCGTGCTCGCCGCAGTCGGTTTTGTGGGCGTCGAGGAGTGCCAGGTCCATCCTCGGAGCGTAGCGCTACTTCCCCCGGAGGAACGCGGTCGTCAGCCGTGACGTCTGCGTGGGGAAAGTAGCTTGACCTGGAGGCTTCGCCTGTGTCTTGTTGGATAGTGGAAAGTGCCTGCAATCTCGGATTTTCTCAAAGAAAAAGGCGCAGCCCAAAGATCAAGCTACTTCCCCCGCACCAACATTTCGCCCTCGCAGCAACCTTATCCCGGGGGAAGTAGCAGAATGCAACGCGTGATCGATCTTCGCTCCGACACCGTCACCCGCCCGACCCCCGGTATGCGCGCGGCGATCGCGGCCGCTGTTGTCGGCGACGAGCAGATGCGGGAGGATCCGACCGTCAACGAGCTGCAGGAGCGCGTCGCTGCGCTTCTCGGCCAGGAACGGGCGCTCTTCCTGCCGACCGCAACGATGGCGAACCAGATCGCCCTGAAGCTGCACGGCCGCCCCGGCGACGTGCTCATCGCCCACGAGCACTCTCACATCCTGGTCTACGAGTTCGGTGGTGCCGCCGCGCACGCGGGGCTGCTCAGCGTCGGACTGCCGGGTGTGGCGGGCCGGATCACGGCGGCCCAGGTTCGCGCCGCGACGTCGACCGCGGAGGACGTCGTCGACCAACGTCCAGCCGTGCTCGTGCTCGAGAACACCCACAATGTCGCCGGCGGCCGTGTGTGGCCGCTCGACGAACTCGACGACATCGTTGTCGCCGCCCGGGCGGGCGGCCTCGGCGTGCACCTTGACGGCGCGCGGCTGCTGAACGCGGCCGTTGCTCTCGGCGTGCCCGCCGCGGCGATCGGCTCGCGCGTCGACACCGTCACGCTCTGCCTCTCGAAGGGGCTTGGTTGCCCGCTTGGGGCGATGCTGGCCGGCCCGGCCGACCTGATGGAGATTGCCTGGCGGCAGAAGTTCCTCTTCGGTGGCGCCATGCGCCAGACGGGCGTGATCGCCGCTGCGGCGCTCTATGCCCTCGACCATCACGTTGAGCGGCTCGCCGTCGACCATGAGCGGGCACGCCGCCTCGCGGAGGGGTGGCACGCCGAAGGGATCCCCGTCGAGCTCGACCGCGTCGAGACGAACTTCGTTCAGATCGACACCTCGCGGCTCGATCTGCCACGGGACGAGGTGCTCCGTGTCCTCCGGGAGGCTGGTGTCGCGCTCTCCCCGACCTACGGTCGTTCGCACATCCGCGCTGTCACCCACCTTGATCTCGACGACGCCGATATCGACCGTGCGCTCGAGCTCGTGCCGGAGACTCTGGGAGCCCACGCCCATGCCTGAACCTCCGCTCGGGACAGAGCTCGACCGCCTGCTGCACACCGCGCAGGCAGAGCAGCGGATGCCCTCGGTGTCGGCCTGTGTGTTCCGTGACGGTGAGATCATCTGGGAGAGCGTCATCGGTGTCGCCGACGTCGCCACCTCACGCCCGGCGACGACCGATGACGTGTATCGAATCGGCTCGATCACGAAGACGTTCACGGCCGTCCTCGTCATGCAGCTTGTCGGCGACGGTCGTCTTGACCTCGAGGCGCCGCTCCGCGCGTACCTTCCAGAGGCTCCCGCCGGGCCGACGATCCGCATGGCGCTCAGTCACCTGACCGGCCTCCAGCGCGAGCCGCCCGGGGAGATCTGGGAGTCGATGCAGCCGCCGACCCGTGAGGAGCTGATCGGTGGCCTCGAGGACGCCGAGCTCGTCCTCCGGCCCGGCGAGCAGTGGCACTACTCGAATCTCGCGTTCGCGCTGCTCGGTGAGATCGTGATGCGCGTCAGTGAGGAGCCATACGCCGACGTCCTGCAGCGACGCGTCCTCGACCCACTCGGGCTCGCGCGCACGAGCCTGTACCCCGCAGGGCCGAAGGCAGCCCCCTACTACGTCGACCCGTACACCGACACGGTGCGAGACGAGCCGGATCCCGAGGTGACGGAGTCGACAGGCGCAGCGGGATGGTTGTGGTCGACGGCAGCCGACCTCGCTCGCTGGGGGACGTTTCTCGCTGAGGGGAACGACGCGGTGCTGCCGAAAGCGGCGCTCGACGGGATGGCGCGCGTGCAGGCGATGGCCGACGGGGAACGGTGGAGCGTGGGGTGGGGGCTCGGGCTCGAGTTGTACCGCCGCGGCGATCGGGTGCTCGTCGGCCATGGGGGCGCGATGCCGGGGTTCCTCGCCGGCCTCGCGGTTCATCGCGGCGAGCGCACCGGTGCCGCCGTCCTGACGAACACCGGCGCGGGGGCGGCGCCGGAGGCACTGGCACTCGATCTGGCCGTGACTGCGCTCGACGCCCTGCCAAGCACCCCGCCGCTCTGGGCGCCCGCGGCTGCAGCGCCGCCCGAGTTGGAGGGGATCCTGGGGCAATGGTGGACTGAGGGTGAGGAGATCGTGTTGGCTCTCCGGGGCGGCCGCTTCCGGGCCGAGCTGACCGGGGGCCCTGCCGGCCGCAGTGTGTCCTTCTTCGAGCCCGACGGCGTCGACCGCTGGCGTGTCGCCGAGGGGCGTGAGCGCGGCGAGCTCCTGCGGGCGGCTCGCGGCGACGACGGAGCGGTGACGAAGCTGTACTTCGCGACGTACCCGCTGACCCGAGAGCCGTCGACTTTTGGCGAGAGCGTCTAACTTGGATCCAGGCTGAGCCTGTAGGGGATGGGCGCATGCCCATCCCGGTACCGGCTGGATGCTCCACCTACCTGTGGGGCAGACCGGCGAAACGCTTCGAGACGAGCCTCTACCCGGCCCGGTCGCCAGCGAGGAAGAACGCCGCCGCCACGCCGACATACGTGGCGATCAGGATCCCGCCCCGCAGCCTGGACGAGAAACCGCCGCCGACCACCGCGACGACGACGGCGAGCGACGCGGCGAGGGCGCCGATCTCGATTTTGCGGAACCCGAGCGCGAGCGGGTCGATCAGCCAGGAGAGCAGCGTCACGGCAGGAATCAGGAACACTGCCACCTGCGCCGCCGAGGAGAGGGCGATCTCGGCCGCGAGCTTGATCTTGCCGCGGTAGGCGACGATCACCGCACTTCCGTGCTCGGCCGCATTCCCGACGATCGCGACGATCACGGCGGCGACGAAGAAGTCCGACAGCCCGACCTTCTCGGAGAACGACTCGAGCGACCCGACGAGGATCTCGGCGACGAGTGCCGTCGCGACGGTGGCGACGCCGAGAGCGCCGAGCGAGGCCTTGAACGACCAGCCATCGATCTCGTCATCGCTCGCGACGTGGACGATCCTGTGCCGCCGCAGCGAATACACGGTGACCACGGCATAGACGACGAGAAGCGCGATCGCGACCGGCACCGAGAGATCGACGATGCGCTGGGCGTCGGGGCTGCCGCTCCAGCTCGGGATGGCCGGAATCAGGAAGAGGCCGATCGCGACCGCGATCATCCCGAACGAGAGGAAGCTCGACCAGCGCTCGATGGCGCCCTTCCCGCCTGCGACGAGTGAGAACCCGAGCACGAGCAGCAGGTTGCCGGTGACGGATCCGGTCAACGAGCCGCGGACGACCTCCGTCAGCCCCTCGCGCACGGCGATCAGGGCAATGATCAGCTCGGGGGCGTTGCCGAAGGTGGCGTTGAGGAAGCCGCCGATGCCGGGCCCGGTGTGCTCCGCCGCATGCTCGGTCGCCTCGCCGATCAGCCAGGCGAGCGGGATCAGGGCGATGGCGGAGAGCACGAAGAGCGCCGTGTCCCCGAGTTCCGTCAGATAGTGGAGGGCGACGACGGCGGGCCCGAGAGCCAGACCGGCGAGAAGGATTCGGCGT
>JANOUB010000242.1:0-4253 GCA_031416615.1 Thermoleophilia bacterium | reverse complement strand
CGCTGACGAGCCGCAGTGGAAGGCGAGCCCGAGGCGGTGGCCGACCGGCGGCTGCCAGTGCTGGTCGATCTTCTGGATCAGCTCGATCGAATCCCACATCAGGCGGATCCCCGACGGCAGCGCGGCTTCGAAGTGATCCTCGTCCTCCGGCGGCAGACCGACCGGAACACCAAGCAGTGCGTAGAAGCGGCACGAGGCGGCTATATCCTTCGTGACGATCCCGATCGCGTCGAGGCGCGGCTCCATAGCGAGGAATCTACCGGCTCGGGCGCTGTCCATCCTCAGCCGGCCGTAGCATCGGCCTCGTGCTGAGCGAGATCGTCACCGGGGCAGGGAGCGGCATCGGTGCCGCCTGCGCGCGCCTCGAGACACTCGCGGCGGAGCTCGATCACGCCGTGGTCGGTCCCGGCGACATCGGCGATCCCGAGCATGCAGCGGCCCGCGAGGACCCGACGGTCGTCGCCTTCCTGCTCTCCGCCGAGGCCGCGTACGTGAACGGCGCCGAGTTGCCGGTCGACAGCGGCGCCACCGTCGTCGACGTCTCGGGGACAGCGTGGTCTTCTGCGTGAGTGGGATCGCGGACACTCAGCTTTCCGCCTGAGGGTGCCGAAACAGCATCGAGTGAGAGCACGTATCGCCACCGGATCCGTCGGCGCGGGGTGTGTCGTCGCGCTCGCGTTCGCGAGCGGTGGCTACTTCCCGTCCGAATGGGGGCTCCTCACGCTCGCGTTCCTGCTCATTGCTCTCGCGGTGGTCGTGCTCGCCGACCGCGTCGAGATCGGCCGGCCCGCCCTCGTCCTTCTCGCTGCTCTGGCCGCGTTCGGACTGTGGCAACTCGCGTCGGTTCTCTGGTCGGCAAGTCCAGGCCTACCGGTGGCCGAAGCCGAGCGCACGCTCCTCTACCTGGCCGCAGCCGCCGCGCTCCTGCTCTGCCTGACTCCGGCGACCGTTCCGGCCCTGCTCGAGGGCATCGCAGCGGGAGTCACGATCGTGGCGATCTACGCACTCGGTACGCGACTCGCACCGGGGTCGCTCGGTGGCGCGTACGACCCGTCGGCCGGCTACCAACTCGCGAAGCCGATCGGGTACTGGAACGCTCTCGGCCTTCTCGTCGTGTTCGGGCTGGTTCTCGCCGCCGGGATCGCGCTGCAGCGAGGCGTCGTACGGGCGCCGCTTGCGGCTGCCGCGGCGGTGCCGCTCCTCACCTGCCTCTATTTCACCTTCAGCCGCGGCTCCGTGGCGGCGCTCGCCGTCGCCCTTGCGGTCATCGTCGCGCTCGACCGCGACCGGTTGCGGGCTGTGGTCCTGCTTGCGATGTTCCTCGTTCTCCCTCTCGCCGCGGTCGTGCTGGCCGGACGCTCTGCCGCGCTGACGACGGCCGGCGCGACCCTGCAAACCGCTCAGCAGGAGGGTCACCGGCTCGCCTGGCAGCTGGTCGTTCTGTCGGCGCTCGCCGCGGCGGTGCAGGTGGCCGCAGCATGGGTGATCCCGCGCGTTCGGGTCGGGCGGTGGGTGCGGCAGGGTGTGACGGCCGCTGCGGTTGCGCTCGTCGTGCTTGTTGGCCTCGCCGGGCTCGTGCGGGCGGGTGCGCCCGGGGCGATCGTCGATCGCGCGCGGGCCGCGTTCGTCGAGGAGCCCCCCGCGACGACCGGAGGACTCGACCGCCGCCTGCTCTCGGCCTCCGGCAACGGTCGTGCTGCCTACTGGCGGGTCGCGACGCGGATGGTGGTTCGTGAGCCGTTGCTTGGGGCGGGCGGTGGCTCCTTCGGACGAGCCTGGGTGAAGGAGCGCCCGGTTGCGAACGAGGCACGCGACGCCCATAACCTGTACCTCGAGACGCTAGCCGAGCTTGGCCCCATCGGGCTGTTCCTGCTCGTCGCCGTGCTCGCCGCGCCCTTCGCGGCTCTCCGCCGGGTGCGGCGCGATCCGAGCGCTCCTGCGGCTGCAGGCGTGCTCGCCGCATTTCTGCTCCACGCCGCGGTCGACTGGGACTGGGAGATCCCTCTCCTCACGCTCGTCGCGCTCGCCTGCGGGGCGGCGGTGCTCGTGCTCGAGCCGCGAAAACGTGTCGTCGCTCTGACCCTCGGCCGCCGGGCCGCGATTCTCGCTCCGGTCGGTGCCGCAATCGTGGTGGCGCTCGTCGTCCATGTCGGCAACCGGGCGGCTGCTGACGCCCTTGACGCTCTCGCGGCCGACGAGCCCGAGCGCGCCGCTGCGGCTGCCGAGCGGTCTCGCACTTGGATGCCGTGGTCGACTGAGGGCGACCAGCTTCTCGGGGAGGCTCTCGCGGAGGCCGGCGACGACGAGGCAGCGCGCGAGGTGTTGCGCCGGGCCGCGAGACGCGATCCCGGCGAGTGGAGCATCTGGTACGACCTCGCAGCCGTCTCTGCGGGCGCCGAAAGGGTGACTGCCGTCACCCGAGCGAGGGAACTGAACCGTTTGAGTGTCGAGGTAGCCGCTCTCGAGGCCGACATCCAAACAGACTCCTCATAGATGCACCGCAAGATACGGGTCAAGAACTGCATCTATCAGGATAAGACATCGACATCGGATGGAGGGCTTTCGTGCAGAAATCGAGGGGGACAAAGAGCGGACGGGCAGCAGCTGTCATTGCTATCGCAGTGGCATCGCTCGTGGCGTTCGCATCGTTTGGCGGCGCTGGGATCGCGCAGAGCGCCGTCGGGCTCGCGCAGTACCAGTACGGCAAGAAAGTGACAATTTGTCACAAGGGTAAGCGCACGATCCGGATCTCGGTTCGCGCCTGGCCGGCGCACAAGCGCCACGGCGACACCGTGGGCACGTGCGTGACCGCCGCGAAACACGCGAAGAAGCATCGCAAGGCGGAGCACGCCGGGAAAGCGAACGCCAGGGCCGGCAAGTCGCACGGCAAGAAGACCGAGCACGCCCGCAAGGCCGTCGCGCAGAAGACCGAAGGCAGCAGCAAGGGCAAGGGCCACAACAAGTAGAGCCCACCTGCGCCGAGCCAACCTACGATGGGCGCTCCGCCTCGGTGGGGCGCCCATCGTCGTTCTCATTCCCGGCGCATCGCGAAGCTCGGTTCGGGAGGGACGGCACGCCAGGGCCCGTTCCGGCCTTCAGGTGAGCCTGCATGCGGTCGCGACCTGTACCGCAGCCGCCGGGGCATCGGGCCTCTCGCCGTGGCGGAAGAATGCGAACGTCTCGACGTGAGCCCTCGCCAGCTCGCGGAGTTCGCTCGCGATCCGGTCGAGCTGCTCGGTCCCGTACCGGAGTTCTCGGAACCGCAGATACGCCCACCCGGCCCGGCCCGTCGTATCGCCGACCCTCACCGCGCCCGCCTCGGCGAGTCGCTCCTCGACCCCGTCCCAGGTCGGATCGCGCAGGTCGAGTGCGTAACGGATCCCCGGATCGGAGGAGCCGAGCAGCAGGTCGAGGAAACTGTCGTCCCGTGGTCGCTCGACGACGACCCGAACGCAGCCGAGACGATCGCCGAGAACTCGCACCCGCTCCTCGAAGACTCCGAGCCGGCCCTCGATGCCGTCCGGCGCCTTCACGGCGAACCGGAAGCGAGTCGGCACCTGAGCCTGGATCCACCGTTTTGCGCGGGCGTTGCATCTCGTCCGGCTCGCCAGGCCGCTCCCCGTCCGGGTTCGGCTCCTTTTTGTTCCCTGCCTGGCGGACCCCACCCGGACGGTGCGCTCCGCGCGGGGAAGGGAACACCCAGGCGCCCGGCCTGCATGATCCCTTTCCCGCACGTCCTGACGACCCGGACGAGCGCCTCGCGATCGCGCAAAACGGTGGATCCAGGCTGGGCCCCCCACGACCGGAACTGCTCCTCGGACGGCAGTCGGTACTTCGTCGCGTTCAACTCGACCGCGCCGAGGTGCTCGGCGTAGAAGGAAAGGAAGGCGGTGCGGTCGTGCCCGGCCGGGTAGAACCCCGGCTGCCAGGACGGATAGCCCCAGCCGGAGGTACCGACATGCATCGGCGTTAGACTCGCTTGCGTGTCCGCCACAGAGCATGTGATAGCGGAGAACGTCGTTCCCGTCCTCGACCATGGCTTCGTGGCGCTCGACGCCGCTCTCGCAAGCGACCTCGCCGTCGTCAACGGCGCCCGGGTCTCGTTCAACCAGGAGTCGGACGAGTTCACCGAGAAGGAAGAGGGCCTGATCCGGTTTCTCGTGCGCGAGCGCCATGGCAGCCCATTCGAGCACGGCTACTTTCGCTTCCTCGTCAAGGCGCCTCTCTTCGTCGTCCGGGAGCACCACCGTCAC
>JANOUB010000241.1:0-3778 GCA_031416615.1 Thermoleophilia bacterium | reverse complement strand
CACCCATCTGACAGTTCCTCTCGAGCCGAGTTGTCCCGAACCTCGGCGACTATATCGCGCCGGAATCCAAGGGCGATCAGACCATGCTGCGTCGGTCGCACGGGTCGGGGCCCGTCACGCGCCGTCGATCCTCAACGTGGTTCCGTCGGCCGGATCGAAGAAGTGGGCTCGCTCGATGTCGACGGCGAGCTGCAGCCGCTCCCCCGGCGCCGGACGGGTGCGTGGGTCGAGCCGGGCGACGAACGCTCCCCCGAGCTCCGCCTCCGAGTCGCCGGAGGTCTGGGCGTTGACGCCGTCGACCCGGAAGTACACGAGGGTCTCGGGGCCGAGCTGCTCGGTGATCTCGACCGTGACCGGGATCTCAGCCCCTCCACCGGAGAGGCGGGCGTCCGAGAAGTACTCGGGCCGGAGCCCGACGAGCACCTCTCCGTCTCTCCGCCGGAGCCTCGCGGCCACCGTCCCCGGCAGCGGCAGCGTGAAGCCGCCGAACGAGATCGTCTGGCCGTCGCTCCGGGCCAGAAGGAAGTTCATCGACGGGCTGCCGATGAACGACGCCACGAACGTGTTGGCGGGACGGTTGTAGAGCACGTCCGGCGAATCAACCTGCTGCACGACCCCGTGGTTCAGCACGGCGACCCGCTGGCCGAGCGTCATCGCCTCGACCTGGTCGTGGGTGACGTACAGCGTCGTCACACCGAGCCGCTGGTGGAGCTTCGCGAGCTCTGCCCGCATCTGCACCCGCAGCTTGGCGTCGAGGTTCGACAGGGGCTCGTCCATCAGGAACGACTGTGGGTGCCGAACGATCGCCCTCCCCATCGCGACCCGCTGGCGCTGTCCCCCCGACAGCGCCCGCGGCTTGCGATCGAGCAGGTTCTCGATCCCGAGCAGGGCTGCCGCCTCGGCGATCCGCTGCTCCCGCTCCGGCTTGGGCATCCGCTGCGTCTCGAGCGGGAAGCCGATGTTGGCTCGCACCGTCATATGCGGGTAGAGGGCGTAGTTCTGGAACACCATCGCGATATCACGATCGACCGGATCGAGGTCGTTGACGACGGTGTCGCCGACGAGGATCTCGCCGGAGGTTGGCTGTTCGAGTCCCGCGACCATCCGCAGAGCCGTCGTCTTGCCGCACCCGGACGGGCCGACGAGGATCATGAACTCACCGTCTTCGATGCGGAGATGAAGATCGTCGACCGCGATCGTCCCGTCCGGGAACCGCTTCGTGACCCCGCGAAACTCGATCGCTGCCATCACGCGACCCTGAAGCGGGCGATTGCGTCCGGGTCGAGCTCGACACCGAGGCCAGGCCCGCCGGGGACGGTGAGGCAGCCGCTCTCGAGCTCGAACGGCTCCTGCAGGATGCCGTTCACGAGCGGGGAGTCTGCGACCGAGTACTCGGACCAGGTCGGACGATCGAGCGTCGCGACGAAGTGCAGCGACGCGGCGATGAGGATGCCCGTCGAAAAGCAGTGCGGCACGATCTCGACCGCCGACGAGCGCTCGAGCAGCGCGATCTGACGGGCCACCGTAAAGCCGCCGCAGCGCGCGAGGTCGGGCTGCAACACATCGACGTGGCCCTGCTCGACGAGCTCCCGGAACGGCGCCAGCGTCTCGTCTGCCTCTCCGGCGGCGATACGCACGTCGGCCCGGTCGGCGAGGCGCCGGTAGCCGTCGAGGTCGTCTGGCTGCAGCGCCTCCTCGAACCAGTAGAGACGATGCTCCTCGACTCGGCGCAGCAGCTCGAGGGTGCTCTTCACGGTGTAGGCGCGACCCCCGTCGAGCATGAGGGTGCGATCCGGGCCGAGCGTCTCGCGCGCCACGCGGACGAGCTCCTCGTCGAACGCAAGGTCGCGGCCGAGCGGCCCCCAACCGAGCTTGAGCGCCGAGTACCCGGCCTCGACCGCCCGCCCCGCGATACGCCGCACGTCGTCCGGCGTCTCCGGCATCACTTCGCTCGCGTAGACGGGGATCTTCTCGAGGCGACGGCCTCCGAGGAGCTCGCACACCGGCCGGCCGGCGACCTTGCCGGCGATGTCCCAGAGCGCGATGTCGATCGCGCTGATCACGTGTAGCGCAGCGCCGCGTCGCCCGTAGTGGTCGCTCGCATGGAACATCCGCTGCCAGAGGCGGTCGATCTGCAACGGGTCTTCGCCCACCAGCACCTCGCGCAGGCCCCGGGCCAGCGAGTGGGACGACGGCATCTCGATGATCGTCCGCGCGAGCATCGGTGCTGTGTCAGCCTCACCCACGCCGACGATGCCCTCGTCGGTGTGGATGCGCACGAGGAACGCATCCTGCGTCCCGTCGGCGCGGGTCGCGTCGACCTCGGCGAGGCGCAGCACGATCGGCTCGACGTCGGTGATCCTCATGGTCGTTGACGCCGAGTTGCGTTGACGGAAGAGTGCATGATCAGCTGACACTATCCGGCTGCTCCGGAACGACAAACGACAACGAGCGAGGGAGTATGAGACGATTCGAAGCATGCGTGCGGGCGGGCAGGCGTGAACGGGCAGGGATGATGGTGAGAGGATGACACTGCTAGAGGGACGCACAGCGCTCGTGACGGGCGCCGCGAACGGGATCGGTCGCGCCATCGCAGAGCGGCTCGCGGCCGAGGGCGCGCGGGTGGTGGCGGTCGACGTCGAGGAGGTGCCTGACCTCGGGGCCGCGGTTCACGGGCTGCGCTGGGATCTGTCGGAGACCGAGTCGCTCGAGCGGCTGCTCGCCGAGGCGGATGCAGCGATCGGCCCGCTCGACGTGCTCGTCAACAACGCAGGCGTGTTCGAGCCGGCCCTCGCCGTCGACCTGACACTCGCCTCGTACAACCGCGTGCTCGCCGTCAACCTGCATGCCCCTGTCTTCCTGGCGAGCCGAGCAGCACGGGGAATGATCGCGCGTGGGTACGGTCGCATCGTCAATATCACGTCGGTTCACGGCCGGTTCGGCGAAGAGCTCGCGCTCTCGTACGACGTCGCGAAGGGCGGCCTGGAGCAGGCGACACGGACGCTGGCGGTCGAGCTCTCGCGTCACGGCGTGCTCGTCAACGCGGTCGCTCCCGGCTTCGTGTCGACCCGCATGTCCGTTGTCGACGGCAAGGACGAGCTCGAGAGCGACTGGTTCACCGATGTCTACGTCAAGTACGGGAAGATCCCGATTCGCCGCTGTGCGATGCCCGAGGAGATCGCAGAGCACGTTGCCTGGCTGAGCAGTGAGCGCAACACGTACATGACCGGGCAGGTGCTCACGGTCGACGGTGGGCTGACGGTGACCTTCTGATGCGTTCCCGGCGCCAGAGAGCAATTGCGATTACCGAGGCTGCGGGAGCGCGCGCCCTCGTCGTCGCCCACCCGTCGGCGGTGACGTGGCTGACCGGCTACGCACCCGAGATCGAGACCGGGCCGAGCCCGTTCGCCCTCTCGGCGATCGCAGTCCTCGCGAGCGACGGGACCCCGGTGCTCGTCGTCAGCGAGGACGAGGCCGACGATGCGGCGGCGACGGGCTGCGAGGTCGCGGCTTACCCGGGCTTCGGGATCGGGCCGGTCGACCCCGTCGGCGCAGCCGCCCGAACGCTCGCCGACGTGCTCGACGGCCCCTCCGTCGCGATCGACGCCGGCACGCTCCCGGCGGCGCTCGCGCTGGGCCTCGACTGGGTCGACGTGGGCGACGTGCTCACGCGGGCACGGGCTGTGAAGGATCCCGACGAGATCGAGCTGATCAGGGCGGCGATCGCGGTATGTGACGCGGGGCAGCGGGCGGCCCGCGCGTATGCAACAGCGGGCAT
>JANOUB010000240.1:0-5815 GCA_031416615.1 Thermoleophilia bacterium | reverse complement strand
TCGAGCAGATCGGTGCAGAGCGTGCCGGCGAACAAGACCGCGTACACACGGTTGCCCCGCCGGCGGGCGAGTTCGAGCGCGTCGGCAGTCAGGCTCTGCATCTCGTCGTAGAGCTCTGCTTCCTCGGCGAGGACCACCATGTTGTTGTACGCGCGCAGCGCGGCGGGCACGAGGTCGTATTCGAGGGCGATCGCGAGGGCCTCGCGCATGAGCGCCCGCGCCTCGTGCGGGTGCCTTTTGCGCAGGAGCGCCTTCGTGTTGAGCGCCTGAGAGAGCACCTCCGGCAGCTGCTGGGCCTCGGCGATCGTGAGCGCGAGCTCGATGCGCTCGTTCGCCTCGACCGGGTGGTCGAGGAACATGTGCACTCGCGCCGCCTCGCTCGCGAGCTTCGCGACGTCGGCGTCCGGCTCGTCGCTTGCGAGCGTCTCGAGAGCGTTGTCGAGGAGTCCGATCGTTTCCTCGCTTCGCCCCTGATTCCACAGGCTGAGGCTGAGGGCGGCCGCGGCGCGTGCGGCCTCATGCGGGCGGCCGGCTTCCTCGTAGAGCCGGTGGGCCTCACGGAGCCGCTCCTCCGCGCCGGCAGCATCGTTTCCTGCCAGGGCGAGGTCACCGGCCCGTTCGAGCAGTGGCGCGCGTTCGAGCGGAGTGTCTGTCAGGGTCAGCGCGTCGTCGAAGGCCCGCCGCGCATCGTCGGTCGCCGCGAGCGACGCCGCCCGTTCCGCGGCGCGGCACAGCCAGTCGCGGGCGAGTCCACGCACGAGCGGTGCATCCTCCGCCTGCGGATCGGACTCCCAGGCATCGCGGTAGTGGGCGGCGATCACCTCTGCGATCTCGTCGGCGTCGATGCCCGAGGCCTCGGCGAGGTACGTCGCCGCGGCGAGGTGCTTCACCCTGCGGTCGCGCCGGGAGAGGGTCTCGTAGGCGACACGCTGGACGAGCGCCTGGAGGAAGCCGTACTGGCCGCGCTCCGGCGAGCGCGGATCGGCGTCGAGCGCAAGCACCTCCTTGCGGACAAGCCCCGTCAGGAGCGGTTGCAGCTCACTCTCTGCGATCCCGGCGAGCATGGAGAGCCCGCGGGTCGTGAATGTCTTCCCGAGCACGGCGGCGCTCTCGAGCACGCGCCGCTCCGCGGGATCGAGGGCGTCGAGGCGGGCGGCGATGAGCGCGTGGAGCGTCTCGGGCACGTCGAGTGAGTCGATCGTCCCGGTTGCCACCAACCCGTCGCCGCTCAGTGCCAACAACCCCTTGTCGAGCAGCATCCGGACGGTCTCGACGGCGTAGAGCGGGATCCCGTCGGCACGGTCGCGGATCGTCTCCCTCAGCGTGTCCGGAAGGCCCGGAGCGAGACCGTGGAGCAGTGCGCCCATCGCCGCGTCGTCGAGAGGTTCGAGCGCAACGGTCGCCGCGCTCCGCGCCGAGCGACCGAAACCCGGATGCCGATCGGCCAGCTCGGGCCGGGCGAGCGCGACAACGGCAATCGGCTGGTTGCGCGACCAGTCGAGCAGGTGGTCGATGAAGTCGAGGAGACCTGTGTCGGCCCAGTGGACGTCCTCGAACACGAGCACGACGGCGCCCTTCTCGGCGAGCCGCTCGAAGAACAGGCGCCAGGCGGCAAAGAGGTCGTCGCGATCCGATTCGCTGCGCACCGTCAGGCCGAGCAGCTGCTGGAGCCGGGTCTCCACCCATTCGCGCTCCGTCGGGTCGGCGACGTGCTCGGCCACCGTCTCCCGCAGCTTCGCGAGCGCCTCCGACTCGTCCTCGTCCTCGGCGATGCCGGCGCGCATCCGCACCATCTCGGCGAGAGCCCAGAAGGCGACGCCCTCGCCGTACGAGAGGCAGCGGCCGCGATGCCAGTACACGTCGTCCGCGAGGCCGTCGATGTACTTCTCGAACTCCCAGGCGAGCCGTGACTTGCCGATCCCCGCCACGCCAAGGACGTTGACGAGGCTGGCGCGCCGGTCTTCCGCCGTCGTGTGGAACATCTCTTTGACGAGCTTGAACTCGCGGTCGCGCCCGACGAACGGCGCCTCGAGGCCGGTCGCGCGCCCTTCGCCTTTGCGCGCGGCGACGACCCGGAGCGCCTGCCACAGCCGCATCGGCTCGGTCTTGCCCTTCAACTCGTGCTCACCGGCGTCGCCGTAGGAGATGGCGGCGTCGCTCGCGCGCTTGGTCGGGTCGCCGGCGAGGACAGTGCCCGGAGCGGCGGCGGACTGGATGCGGCTTGCAGTATTGACGAGGTCTCCTGCGACCATGCCCTGGTCGCGCGCACCCAGGGTCACCGCTGCCTCGCCGGTGAGGACGCCGGCACGGGCACGGAGGGCGGGGTCGAGGCCGGGCACGGCGGCGACGAGCTCGAGGGCCGCGCGGACGGCACGCTCGGCGTCGTCCTCGTTCGCGACCGGCGCACCCCAGACGGCCATCACCGCGTCGCCGATGAACTTCTCGACCGTACCCCCGTAGCGCTCGATGATCGTGCGGCAGGTGTCGAAGTAGCGGCTCAGGAGTTCGCGGGTGTCCTCGGCGTCGCGGCCCTCCGAGGCCGTCGTGAACCCGACGAGGTCGGCGAAGATGACCGACACCAACCGCCGTTCGGCAATCGGTGCGGCCGCTTCTGCTGGAGCTTCCACCGGCGGCGACGCGAGTGTCGTTCCACAATCCGGGCAGAACTTCTCCGTCCCGGAGAGCGCGGCACCACAACCGGGGCAGGAACGGGTGAGCGCGGCGCCGCATTCGGCGCAGAACCTCTTCCCTTCGGGATGCGCGGCGCCGCACGACGGGCAGTTCATGCGCGGGCCTCGGTCTCATCCAGCGCCGCTTCTGCGAGCCCGAGCCGGTCGAGCCACGGCGTCGCTTCCAGCCGCTCGAAGGTCTCCCGCGCCTCGGCGAGGAGCGGTGCGGCCCCGTCCGGCCGTCCTCGGGCGACGAGCCACTCGCCGTGCTGGAGGAGCGCCACGGCCAGCCAGAACGCGACGCCGATCTCACGGAAGCCTGCCTCGGCGGCCTGGAACCCGCTTTCGGCCGACTCTTGCGGGCCGGCGAGGAGCGCGCGAAAGCGATCGGCCTGGGCCTTTAGGTAGGGGGGCCGTAGGCCGGACGGGATCTCGTCGATCGTCGCCGCGATCTCTGCGGCCCGCTCCTGCTCCCCGAGTGCGAGGGCCGCCTCGATTGCCTCCACGAGCCCCTGCTTGACCGTCTGGGTACTCATGCCGAACGACGCCTTCGACAATTCTGCGGCATCGAGGCCGGCCGCGATCGCGTCGGAGAGACGGCCCTCGGCGCGGAGGACGGCGGCGTGCGCAGAGAGGTACCCGGCACGGTCCTGGACGTCGCTCGCGTCCGCAAGGTGCTCGAAGAGGGAGAGCACCCGACGCGCCTCGCCCGGGTTGCCGCGGTGGACCTGGATCTCGAGCGTCGAGGCGAGCAGGCTCATCGTCAGCGTGGAACTCAGCTTCTCCTCCGGAACCTCCGCAGCAGTCGTGAGCGCCTCGTCCCAGCGGCCGAGCATGTAGAGCGGGTACGTGGTCTCGGCGAGTATCGACCACTCCCCGGGTCGAGAGCCACGGCGCCGCACGATCGCGAGGTCGGCGTGCAGGTACGCGAGAGCCTCTTCGTAGCGGTCTCGCTGGAACTCGAGGTCGGAGAGATTGAAGTAGAGGTTGTACGCTCGTTCCCAGTCCTCGTGGTCGAGCGCGATCGTGAGGCCGTGCTTCGTGTAGGCGAGGGCCTCCTCCGGATGACCCTGCGCCGTGGCGATGATCCCCTTGCCCGCGAACGCGCGGGAGACCGCTTCGGGTACGCGCAGCGACTCGCCGACGTCGAGTGCGAGCGAGAGAAGCTCGTCCGCTCGGGCGTGGTCGCCGGTGAACACGTACGCGAGGCCGATAGCCGACGCGAGGATGGCGAGTTCCGCGTCGGCCTCGCCCTCGGACGCGATCGCGAGAGCTCGCTCGCCACGGGCGAGCGCCTCGTCGTGGCGTCCCTGGCTCCATTCAACGTTGCTGAGCCTGCGCGAGGCACGTATCGCGGCCCGCGTGTCTCCGACGGACTCGTAGTCGGCGATCGACGCGCCGAGCAGCCGCTCGGCCGCCTCGTCGTCGCCGTCGTAGTGCGCGTGCCACCCTGCGCGCTCAAGGAGGTCGCCGCGCTCGCGCGGCTCGTCGGCAAGCCCGGCCGCCTGCTCGAGGTAGCGCCGTGCCTCCCCGGCCGCCCCGAGCGTGTCAGCGCGCTCGCCGGCACGGGCGAGTGTCTCCCGGGCCTTCGCCTTGACGGTGTCGGCGTCGTCTGCGTCGGGTGCTGCCGCGTACGCGTCGAGGTAGTGAGAGGCGAGTACCTCTGAGATCTCGCCTTCGTCCGGGAACGCCGCTTCGAGGTGCGCGGCTGCGGCAAGGTGCCGCGCGCGCCTCTCCTTCCGCGACAGCGTCTCGGCGGCGATGTGGCGCACGAGATCCTGGAGGAAGCCGTACTGCCCCTGCTCGGGCGAGCGCGGATCGGCCTGGAGCGAGAGCACTTCCTTGCGCATCAGGGAGGCTAGGAGCGGCTCGAGCTCCTCGGGCGCCATCCCCGAGACGGCGGCTAGGGCGTCGCGGGTGAACGTCTTCCCGAGCACGGCGCCGTCCTGGAGAACCCGGCGCTCGTCGGGTGCGAGGCCGTCGAGCCGCGCCGCGATCAGCGCGTGCAGCGTCTCGGGTACCTCGAGCGCCTCGATGGCGCCGACCGGCGTGTACACGGCGCCGTCCTCGACGAGCAGGCCCCGGTCGAGCAGCATGCGCACCGTCTCCACGGCGTAGAGCGGGATTCCCTCCGCCCGGTCGAGGATCTGGTCGCGCAATACCTCTGGCAGGCCCGGGGTGAGCCCCGCGAGCAGTTCTTCCATCGCCGGGTGCGGCAGGGGCTCGAGGTAGAGGGAGCTGAAGTTGCGGTGACCGGCACCCCAGGTCGGCCTGCGTTCGTTCAGCTCGGGGCGGCCGAGCGTGAGCACGAACAGCGGGCTCGAGCGCGACCACTCGAGCAGGTACTCGACGAAGTCGAGGAGGCTCGCGTCGGCCCACTGGACGTCCTCGAACACGAGCACGGTCGGGTTCGCATCCGCGAGTCGTTCGAAGAACAGCCGCCAGGCGGCGAACAGATCCTGCTTGTCGCCCGAACGCTGCTCTCCGATCCCGAGTAACTGCGCGAGGCGGGGCTCGACGAAGCCGCGCTCGTCGGCGTCGAGAAGGTGCTCGTCGAGCGTTGCGTGGAGCTTCGAGAGCGCCGAGTCCGGCGGCTCGTCCTCGGTGATCCGGCAGCGCATCCGCACCATGTCGGCGAGCGCCCAGTAGGTGACGCCGTCGCCGTAGGAGAGGCAGCGGCCGCGATGCCAGTAGACGTTCTCGGCCAGGCCGTCGAAGTACTTGTAGAACTCCCACGCAAGGCGTGACTTGCCGATCCCGGCGATCCCGGTGACCGAGACGAGGTGTGCCCGCCTCTCCTCAGCGGATGAGTGGAAGAGGTCCTTGATCTTCCGCAGGTCACGGTCGCGTCCGACGAACGGCGCCTCCAGGCCCGTCCCCTTGAGGGCTCCCTGCCGTCCCGAGGTGACGCGCAGCGCGCGCCAGAGCGGCACGGGCTCGGCCTTCCCTTTGAGATCGTGGGCGCCTGCGTCGGCGTAGGCGATCGCGGCCTCGGTCGCGCGGCGGGTGGACTCGCCGACGACCACGGTTCCGGGCTCGGCCGCGCTCTGCACGCGTGAGGCTGTGTTGACGAGGTCGCCCGCGACCATGCCCTGGTCGTGAGCGCCGAGCGTGACGGCGGCCTCGCCGGTGAGCACGCCGGCGCG
>JANOUB010000239.1:0-8487 GCA_031416615.1 Thermoleophilia bacterium | reverse complement strand
GCAGCGAATGGAGGAGCTGGAACGGTCGACGTCCCATCTCGACACCCTCGGCCTCTGGATCGCTTTCGACTATGGCGGCCGAGCCGAGATCGTCGAGGCGGCTCGCCGGTGCGTGGAAGATGGCCTCACCGCCGACGAGGTGGACGAGGCAGCCGTCGCAGCACGGCTCAACGCACCGGAGCTGCCCGAGATCGACCTGCTGATCCGCACCTCCGGCGAGTTCCGGATCTCGAACTTCATGCTCTGGGAGACCGCGTACGCCGAGTTCGTGTTCACCGACACACTCTGGCCCGACTTCGGCGCCGACGACCTGCGGGCGGCGCTCGCCGTGTTCGCTTCGCGCGACCGGCGGTTTGGCGGCCGATGAGCTCGTTCTGGTCGCGGATCGCGGTCTCGCTGGTCCTGCTGCCGCTCGTTCTCGGGATCGTCTGGCTCGGCGGCTGGTGGCTGTTCGCGATCGCTCTTGTCGGTGGCCTGATGGCCCTCCACGAACTCTACGTGATGGGCCGCGGCCTGCGGCCGATTGTGCTCGCCGGCTACATCGGTCTGCTCCTCACCCTCCTCGGGGCCGAGGCGGGGAACATTTCCTGGATGGTCGGCGGCATCCTCTCGACAGTGCTCGTCGCCTTTGTCGTGTTCGGCTTCTCGGATGCGCGGCCCTCGGCGACCGCGGCGATCTCGCTGACGCTACTCGGCGTTGTCTGGGTCGGCGGTGGAATCGCCTCCCTGATCCTGCTTCGCGACATCCCCGAGAACGGCCGCCTCGTCGTGTTCACGGTGCTGATCGCGGTGTTTGCCGACGACACGGCCGCCTTTTTCGTCGGTCGCGCGATCGGGCGGCACAAGATGGCGCCGAGGATCTCGCCGGGAAAGTCATGGGAAGGGCTCGTCGCCGGCACCCTGGCTGCGATGGCAGTCGCTTTTTTCGCGATGTACGACCAGGGGTTTCTCACCGACATCGAGGCGCTCGCGCTCGGAGCAGCCATCGCCCTCTCCTCGACGCTCGGCGACCTGTTCGAGTCGGCGATCAAGCGCGATCTCGGCGTGAAGGATTCCGGCCGCGCGCTGGCAGGGCACGGAGGGGTGCTCGATCGGGTCGACTCGCTCCTCTGGGCGGGGCCGGCCGCGTTCTACGTTGTCCTGGCGCTCACGTGACCCCTCTCAGTTCAGGCACCCTGTGCTCATGAAGCGCGTCGCTCTCCTCGGTGCCACAGGCTCGATCGGCCGCCAGGCCGTCGCGATCGTGGAGCAGAGCCCGGAGCTCGAGCTGTGCGCCCTGATGTCGGGCTCGCAGCCGCTCGACGCCCTCGCTGCCGCGCACGGCGTCGAGCACCTTCAGGTCGGTGGCTCCGCCCACGAGCTCCTCGACGCGAGCGAGCCGGACATCGTGCTCAACGCGATCGTCGGCTTCGCGGGCGTGCGGGCGACCCTCTGGGCCCTCGAGCGCGGCGTCACGCTCGCGCTCGCAAACAAGGAGAGCCTCGTCGCCGCCGGCGAGCTGGCGGTTGCGGCGCACCACCGAGGAGGCGGCCTGCTGCTCCCGGTCGACAGCGAGCACTCCGCGTTGTTCCAGTGCCTCGAAGGGCGCGCGCCGGTGACGGTTGAGGCGCTCGTCCTGACTGCGTCGGGTGGACCGTTCCGCGGCCGCTCAGCTGCGGAGCTGGAGCACGTCACCGTCGCCGAGGCCCTTGCCCATCCAACCTGGTCGATGGGACGAAAGATTACTGTGGACTCCGCCACCCTCGCCAATAAGGGCCTCGAGCTGATCGAAGCGCACTGGCTCTTCGGGATTCCGTACGGCCGGATCGAGGTGGTCGTTCATCCCACCTCGATCGTGCATTCGCTCGTACGCTTCCGCGACGGTGCGCTTCTCGCACACCTCGGCAACCCCGACATGCGCGTGCCGATCTCGTTCGCGCTCAGTTACCCGGAGCGCGACGCTGTGCTGGTGGAGCCGCTCGATCTCGCCGCCGGGCTCGATCTCCGGTTCGAACCTGCCGACGGCGAGACGTTCCCGCTGTTGCCGCTCGCGCGGGCAGCAGGGGAGCGAGGTGGCACCTACCCGTGCGCCTACAACGCCGCGAACGAGGTGGCGGTTGCCGCGTTCCTCGACGGGCGAATCGGCTTTCCGCAGATCGCCGACACCGTCGCCGACGCGCTCGAGCGTGTCGACGGTGCACCGGCGCGCGACCTCGACGATCTCGTCGCCGCGGACAGTGAGGCACGCCGCGTCGCCGAGCGAAGGCTCGTTCCGGCGTGACGATCTTCATCTCGATCGTAGGGCTCGGCGTGCTCATCTTCGTGCACGAGCTCGGCCATTTCGCCGTATCGCTGGCGCTCCGGATGCGACCCCGCAAGTTCTACATCGGCTTTCCGCCTGCTGCAGTGAAGCGTACGAGGAACGGCATCGAGTACGGCATCGGAATGATCCCGCTCGGTGGCTTCGTGAAGATCCCCGGCATGCATCGCCCGGCCCCGGCCGACGTCGACGCGGCCCTCGGGCGTGCGGTCGAGGAGGCGCCCGAGCTCGCGGGTGCGGCAGATCGCCTGCGGCGATCTCTCGGTGCCGGCGACCACGACGCCGCACGTGACTCGCTCGCCGTCTTCGCGGAGCTCGCAACGGAGCAGCCGCTCTCGGAACAGGCCGCTCACGGCGTCGAGAAGGGTGTCGCCGACATCGGGGACGCTCTGGGGCCGGATGCGTACTGGCGGGCCAGTACCTGGAAGCGCGTGCTCGTGATCTTCGCCGGGCCGGCCGCGAACATCATCCTGGCCGCCGTGATCTTCACAGGCCTGTTCATGACCTCTGGCGGCAAGCCCACGACGACGGTCGACAGCATCCGCTCCGGATCGGCCGCGGCGGCTCTCGGGCTGCAATCCGGCGACAGGATCATCTCGATCGACCGTGTCCCGATGACCGCCGAGACCATCTCGCGCACGATCTCTGCGTCGAAGGGAAAGCCGCTGACGGTGGTTGTCCTCCGCGACGAGTCGCGGGTCACTCTGGGGCCTCGCGCCGCTCAGAAGGACGGAGGTGTGTACCGCCTCGGGTTCGTCCTCAGTGGCGAGGGGCTCTCGCCCCCCCAGGCGGTGAAGCAGTCGGTCAGGATCACGGGCCAGGTGTCACAGGCCATCGCCGTTTCGCTCGGACGTCTCGTGACCGGTGAGGGCCGGAAGGACATCTCGAGCCCCATCGGAATCGTGCAGGGCTCCTCTGACGCGGCGAAGCAGGGCACCGACAGCTTCCTCTGGGTCCTGGGCCTGATCTCGCTCTCGATTGCGCTGCTCAACCTACTGCCACTGCTGCCGCTCGACGGAGGGCATATCGTCTTCGCGATCGTCGAGGGCATCCGTGGTCGCGCGGTCGGCCGTGGGGTCTACGAGCGCGTCTCGATCGTCGGCATCGGGCTCGTACTGCTCCTGTTCGTGATCGGGCTGACGAACGACATCGGGCGGCTTTCGTAGGGGCGACGCGCAGCGTCGACCGCGCGTGAGCGCGGTCGCCTTTCGGGTGCTCGCGGTGACCGCGGTCGAGGCTGCGCCTCGCGCGGTCGAGGCTGCGCCTCGCCCCTACGGGTCGAACGCATCCGGGAGCAGAAGCGCAGCGTCGAGAAGACCGTGGTACTCGCCCCGCGTGATCTCGACCGCACCCAGCGACACGAGATGGGGCGTCGCCCACTGGACGTCCAGCAGGCGGGCGCCGCCGGCTGCACCGAGATGCTCGACGAGGGCAAGGAACGCCGCCTTCGAGGCGCCGGTGCGCCGATGAAACTTCGACTCGGCCGCAAAGAGACCGTCGCTGCCGACGCCGTAGAGCCCTCCCGCGAGTCCGTGCTCGTCCCAGGCCTCGACGGAGTGCGCCCAGCCGAGCTCGTGCAGCCGCATATAGGCGGTGACGAACGATGCGTCGATCCAGCCGTGAGGTCGCTGTGGGTCGGCGCAGCCGCTGACGACGTCGGCGAAGGCAGTGTCGACGCGGATCTCGTATCCGCGCGCCGCCCGACGTAGCGACCGAGAAACACTGAAGCCTTCCACCGGAATCACAGCGCGTCGTACGGGCGACCACCAGAGGAGGTCACCCTCGACCCGCATCGGGAAGAGGCCGGCCCTGTAGGCGGCAAGCAGCGTGCCGGGCTCGAGGTCGGCGCCGAGCCCCCAGGCATCGTGAGGATGGTCGTCGGGCGGGCGCGCGAGCCTTTTCTGACTTGGTGTGGGAGGGGGCTCAGTGGGCATGTCTCTACACTTGATCGCGATGGGCAGTCTCGCGCAGATCCGCGTCGGCGACGTCATGATCGGTGGCGGCGCCCCCGTCGTCGTCCAGTCGATGACATTGACGAAGACGCATGACGTCGAAGCGACGACCGCGCAGATTGCCGCGCTCGTCTCGGCCGGCTGCGAGGTGGTGCGCTGCGCGGTGCCGAAGATCGAGGATGCGGACGCCCTGGCGAAGATCGTTCGCTTCTCGCCGATTCCCGTGATCGCAGATATTCACTTCAACGCCTCGCTGGCGCTGCGGGCGATCGACGCGGGTGTCGCGGCGGTGCGCATCAACCCCGGCAATATCGGCGGTCCCGACAAGGTGGAACTGGTCGTCCGAGCAGCGAAGAAGGCCGGGGTGGCAATGCGGATCGGCGCGAACTCAGGCTCTCTGCCCGAGCACCTCGGTGGCCTCGCTCAACAGGATCAGGCCGAGGCGCTCGTCGCAGCGGCACTCGAGGAGGTCGAGTTGCTCGAGAAGCTCGACTATCACGACTTCAAGATTTCCGTCAAGGCGACGCACGTGCCGACGATGATCCGCGCCTACCGGATGCTCGCCGCGAAAGTGCCGTATCCACTGCACCTCGGCGTCACCGAGGCGGGCACGCCGTTCGCGGGGACGATCAAGAGCGCCGTCGGGATCGGGACGCTGCTCGCCGACGGGATCGGCGATACGTTCCGCGTTTCGCTGACCGCAGATCCCGTCAGGGAGGTCGAGGTCGCCTGGGAGATCTTGAAGGCGCTCGGCCTCCGAGAGCGTGGCCCGGTGATGATCGCGTGCCCCTCGTGCGGCCGTGACAATGTCGGCGTCGAGAGCATCGCGGTGGTCGTCGAGGAGCGCCTGAAGGCGTATCCCGAGGCATTCGAGGTGGCAGTGATGGGCTGCGCTGTGAACGGGCCCGGCGAGGCGGGCGACGCCGACTTCGGGATCGCGGGCGGACGCGACGTCGGCTTTCTCTATGCGCATGGGAGGGTGCTGAAGAAGGTCTCGTCGGACATCCTGATCGACGAGCTGTTCCACGAGATCGACCTCTGGATCGCGGGCGGCATGCAGCGCCCGAAGCGGCTGAAGATGGCGAAGCCGGCGGCGCTCGCGATGGCCGAAGCGTCATTGATCCCGCTCGACTAGGAACGGTTTGGTGGCTTGCCCCACAGGCTGGTGAAGGTTTCGGCCGCTCCCTGACAGGCTACGCCGGTCCCCTACGGACGGCGTTGCCAGGTTCGGTAACCTGCAGCGTCATGGTCCGGCGTCAATCAGAGTTGTTTCTCCCGACACTGAGGGACGACCCGGCGGACGCCGACGCTATCTCGCACAAACTGCTCGTCCGCGCCGGGATGATCCGTCAGGTGAGCGCCGGGCTCTGGAGCTTCCTGCCGGCCGGCTGGCGCGTGCACCAGAAGATCGCTCAGGTCGTGCGGGAGGAAATGGACGCGATCGGCGGCCAGGAGATGGCGATGCCGGTGATTGCACCGGCCGAACTCTGGGAGAAGACAGGTCGTTACGCGATCCCGGAGTTGTTCAAACTAGCTGATCGGGCCGGCCGCTCGTTCGTCCTCTCGATGACGCACGAAGAGACGGTGACGTTTCACTTTTCGGAGCTCGGCTCGTACCGGGACCTGCCGAAAATCCTGTACCACTTCCAGACGAAGGGCCGCGATGAGCCTCGTCCCCGCGGCGGCCTGCTTCGCGTACGCGAGTTCGTGATGAAAGACGCGTATTCGTTCGATCGCGACGAGGCAGGGCTCGACACGAGCTTCCAGAAGCATGCGGGTGCGTACGAGCGCATCTTCGCCCGCTGTGGCATCGAGGTCGTCGCGGTGCAAGCGGAGTCGGGGATGATGGGGGGCAGCGAGTCGATCGACTACCTCGCCCCCTCAGGATCAGGTGAGAACACGCTTGTCACTTGCGAGAACGGTGACTACGCGGCCGACCTCGAGATCGCGCACGGCGTTCCGCGAGCCCCGACCTTTCCGGAACGACTCGAGACCGCTGCCGAGACGGCGACGCCGGGCATTGCGACGATCGACGAGCTTGCGTCGTTCCTCGGCGTCGACCCTGCCGCGACATCGAAGGCGATGCCCGTGACGATGGATGACGGCCGCCTGATCCTCGGTCTGATCCGCGGCGATGATCGCCTCGAAGAGGCAAAGCTCGCGGCGGCGCTCGGCGGTGCCTTCCGACCGGCGACCGACGACGAGATCAGGGCGGCGTTCGGCGCTGATCCCGGGTCGCTCGGCCCGGTCGGCTTCAAGGGCGAGATCGTGGCCGACGAGGCGCTCCGGGTCGGCCAGTTCGTTGCTGGCGCGAACCGCACCGGCTGGCATTTGCGCGGCGTCGAGCACGGGCGTGATTTCACAGCACGCTTTGCAGATATCCGCCAGTCGATCGAGGGCGATAGTTGCCCCACCTGCGGGGGGCGGCTGAGCTTTCAGACTGCGATTGAGGTGGGGCACATCTTCAAGCTCGGTACGACGTACTCCCGTCCCCTTGATGCGACCTTCCTGGACGCCGACGGACTGGAGCAGACGGTGCTGATGGGCTGCTACGGGATCGGGATCGGACGGATAATGGCTGCAGCGGTCGAGCAGAGACACGACGAGCACGGAATCTCGTGGCCCCGGTCTATCGCGCCATACGATGCGCACGTGCTCGCGCTTCATGGCGCCGCGCCTGAGGTACTGGAAGCGGCGGTCGAGGCAGCCGAACTGCTGTCGAGCGGGGGCTTCGAGGTATTGCTGGACGACCGGGCGCAGCGCCCGGGGGAGAAGTTCGCCGACGCAGATCTGCTCGGCGTGCCGATCAGGGTGACGGTCGGCAAGAAGACGTTGGACGACGGGGCGGTCGACGTGCGGGTGCGGGCAACCGGCGCCGACGATCGCATTCCGCGTGAAACCGTGCTTACATGGATCGAGGAGCTCTAATGCGATCTCCCGAAATCTCATATCTGATACCCGTAGGGGACGGGCGCATGCCCGTCCCGGGAGCGAGCAGATGCTCGATACGCCTATGGGGCAAACTGGCAAATCATCCCGAGACGAGGCTCTAGTGGCAAAACGGCGTGTGTACAGCGACGATGGACTTGGCCCCACGATGGAGCGGCTGATGGCCGAGACGGGTCTGACCTACCGGGCTCTGGCGGAGAAGACCGATCTCTCGGCCGGCTACCTGAACCACATCGTTCACGGCAACCGGCCGGTGCCGTCGAACGACGTGCTGGCGCGGCTCGCGACCGCGTTCAGCGTCAAGCCGGAGCATTTTCGCGAGTACCGCATTCGCGTGATCACCGACAAGCTCGAGCAGATGCCCGATCTCGTCGACCGGCTGTACAAGCGGCTGGGCTGACCCTGAAACCGTAAGGACGGGCGCCTGCCCGTCCCGGTTGCTCAGGCTCAGGCCTTGGGCCGCGTGATCACTGCATCGTCTGCCGGGAAGTAGATCGACTCGTGGCTGTCCTCCCAGCGGACGCGGTAATGCTCGTGTCCGTGCTCGCCCAACACCTCGAGGATCTCTGCGTTGCGCGGCGCGTCTCCGACGACGTGACCGGTGATCTGGATCAGGTCCCCCGCCTCGGCGGGCAGTCCGTTAACGGTCTTGCTCATCATCGTCTCCTTCCTGGATGTCGACCTCATCGTTTCAGGAGCGTCGGGAGCCGTCATCGGGGTGTACGCGGATCCCCGCTGCGGCGTTCCCGGAAGCGCGAGCGCCCGGGCAATCTCGCGGTAGAGATCGCGCCCTCCGAGCGCGTAGCGCTCGTCGAAGTCAACGGCGCCGTTCAGCTCCAGTACCACCCAGCCGTCGTCGCACGGGAGCAGGTCGACCCCTGCCAGGTCTATCGCGAGGGCCCTGGCCGCGCGCTCGGCCTCCACCACCGCGTCGGGCGGCGGGTCGGCGCTCTCGAGATGGCCCCCCACCGAGATGTTCGTGCGCCACTCGCCGGCAGCAGCGATCCGCACCGCACCGCCGACGACCTCGCCGCCGGCGCTGAGCAGCCGCAGGTCTCTCCCGGCCGGCGGCACGAGCTCCTGCACGAGCGCGCCGTGCCGCCTCCACCAGGGCCTCGACGAGACAGCGGCGAGAGCCCGGTCGAGATCGCCGCGCGTCCTGCAGAGGACGACGTCCGTACCCCAGCTGCCGAATCGCGGCTTGACGACGCAGGGCAGCGGCAGGTTCGCAGGGCGTCGCTCGGCGGTGACGTGGAACGTGCGTGGATGCCGCAGCCCGGCAGCGGC
>JANOUB010000238.1:0-5147 GCA_031416615.1 Thermoleophilia bacterium | reverse complement strand
GTCCGCGCCGACGACGGTTGCCGCCCCGACGCAGCGGTCGGCCGCGCCGTAGGTCAGGTAGATCGTGCCGTCCGCCTGCGCGACCGCGCCCTGGACGAAGACGACGTCGTCGACGTCACCGATGTGCTCCCACGGCAACTGCGGGCGCATGATCGCCTCGGGCAGGGTCGAGCAAACCTGGCCGGTCTCGCGATCGAGCAGCGCGACCTTGGTCGTATACTGACCGCCCGCCTCGCGTTCGTGGTAGAAGAGGAGGAGGGCATCGCCGACGAGGACCGGCGGAGCTCCTGCACCAACGCCGAGCGACCCGTCGGAGGGTGTGATGATCGTGTGCTGGTCGAGGGAATGCAGATACTCGTCCCAGTAGCCCGGGGGTGGATCCCAGAGGTCGTCGAGCGAGTCGAAGACCGCAAGCTGCATGTTCGGGTGAACGCGGTGGATCATCGCGACCCTCCCGTCGCGGAGATTGAAGAGGACGGCGTCCTTGTTCGGGATTCCGTCCGGCCCGATCACTCGACCCGACGTGCGGTTGAGGAAGAACCTGCCGTCTGCGAACCCGAGCCGATGAACGCCGATCCTCCAGGGCCTCCCCGACTCCGGGGGCGGCAGGTTCGTGTAGGTCATCACGATTCGCTCCTCGCCGCCGCTTCGGATGAGCTGCACCCGGGGATCCTCGTAGACGTGGACGTCGGGCGAGCTCTCTGCGAGCACCTGCTGGAACGCGTACGCGAGGCCGTCGAGCGAGGTGAACACGAGCACGTCGGAGATGTAGTCGAGGAACCGCGGGCCGGGCCCGTCGTTCCTGCGATAGCCGTTCCGCACGCCCCGGGCGAAGAGGTGGAAGACCCCCTCGTGCCAGATCACCCCTGCATTGAAGATGGGCCCGTACCCCTGCACGGATCCCGCTGCGACGATGGGCGCGTCGGAGATGCGCACAGGTGCCAACGAGGAGATCAAGCGTCTGGTTTTCTTCGGAGTCGTGGGCATGAACTTCGTCTCGAGCGGAGCGGTGTGTACCTCATTGATCGGCTGGCGGAGCATTCCTCTTGACGGGTCGCGAACAGCTCCTGTTGCGGTACGAGGGGAACCCGGTCCTGACGGCGTCCCAGTGGCCCTCGACCGTCAACGCGGTCTTCAACCCCGGTGTCAGTCGCTTGGACGACGAGACGGTGCTATTAGTTCGCGTCGAGGACCGCACCGGCATCTCCCACCTCTGTCCGGCGCGGAGCGCCGACGGCCTCACGGACTGGGTGATCGAACCCGAAAACAGCCTGCAGCCGGCGCTCACCTCGGAGGCCGAGCGCTTCGGCATCGAGGACCCGCGCATCACCCGCTGCGGTGACGAGCACCTGATCGTCTACACCGGCTACTCCGACGGCGGGCCGCTCGTCTGCCTCGCGTCCACCCGCGACTTTCGGACGTACGAGCGCCGCGGCGTGGTGATGCCCCCCGAGAACAAAGACGCGGCACTCTTCCCGCGCCAGTTCGACGGGCGCTGGGCGCTGATCCACCGTCCTGTCGCGACGACGTCGAGGCACACGACGGACATCTGGCTCTCGTGGAGCCCCGACCTCCGCCACTGGGGCGATCACGCGATCCTCCTCGGCGCGCGCGAGGGAGCCTGGTGGGATGCGCACAAGGTGGGCCTGTGCGCACCGCCTCTCCTCACCCCCGAAGGCTGGCTGCTGCTGTACCACGGTGTGCGTTTGACCGCCGCCGGGGCCATCTACCGGCTCGGACTCGCGCTGCTCGACGCCGAGCACCCTGACCGGGTGCTGGCCCGCTCGAACGAATGGATCTTCGGACCGGACGCCCCGTACGAGCGAACGGGTGACGTCGGTCAGGTCGTGTTCTCCTGCGGGTGGCTACTGCTCGACGACGGCGACACGCTCCGGATCTACTACGGCGCCGCGGACACCTCGGTGTGCGTCGCAACGGCGAGCCTGACGGCGCTGCTGCGCTGGCTCGCGAACCATTCAGGCTAAGAACTCAAATCAAAATGAAGCCTTGTGCCGCCGGAACGCGCTGGCTGGGCGTGATGGGCGAGCGCGCTGCGAGGACGCAGGGAGAACAAAGGTGCAGATGCCGGGCTCGAGCCCGGCATCTGCGCAGTTCCGCACGCTCTTCGGGCGACCGAGGCCGAAGCAGCGTGCTGCGGAGCGCGGTCAGACGGCCCGTGCTTCTTTGTGTGGATTCAACACAAGGTCTGCAGATGCGGCGAGAACCGGTGCAGACCCCGGCTCAGACGTCGAGTGACCGGGTCTGCTTCGCAGCCGCGCGCTTCTCGACCCGGCGCTCCTTCAGCGTCTTCTGCGCCGGCTTCTTGCCCGTCTTCTTTGGCTTCGCCGATCCCTTCATCGTCTGACTCCTGACTGCCGCGAGCGCGGCGTCGCGTGTCGGATGTACTCAAACGCATGTGCATTCAACCGCATATGCACTCGAACCCGTGGTGGCCGTCGGAGAGAACGTCGGAGCCCTCTGCGGCGTCCACGCAAGGTCTATGCACCCAGTCAGTGTGACATAGACCGCCGACAGCGCACCTCCACGCGGCGGCGCACTCGAACGCGTAAGCCTGGATCCACCGTTTTGCGTGATCGCGAGGCGCTCGTCCGGGTCGTCAGGACGTGCGGGGAAGGGATTGTGAAGGCTGGTGGCCTTCATGATCCCTTCCCCGCGCGGAGCGCACCGTCCGGGTGGGACCGCAACGGAGAGAAGAAACGGAGCCCAGCCGGACGGGGAGCGGCCTGGCGAGCCGGGCGAGATGCAACGCCCGCGCAAAACGGTGGATCCAGGCTAAGCCTGGATCCAGGCAAGACTTCCCTCGATTGCGAGCGTGCCTCGACCCAAGGTCAGTCCGTCTCGAGTCGCTTCTGGTGCACGACGAGGACGTCACAGTTCGCCGTCCGCGCGACGCGCCCGCTAACGCTGCCAACGAACAATCGCTCCAGCAGACCCGGCTCATGCGTCCCGACGATGATCAGGTCGGCTCCATGCTCGTCGGCCACGTCGACGATCTCGGCGGCGACGTTCCCGATCGGTGACACGATCTCGTAGGAGACACCCCTGGCATCGAGTAGGGCGCGCGCCCGTTCGATCTGCGACTCGCGTGCCCAGCTTCCCTCGAGCGGCTCCGCGACCGAGACCGGAACCGCCCCCATCCCGACGGATGCCACCGACGCAGCGACGACCTGCTCCACGACGGCGACCACGAGGTTGCTGCTGAAGACCTCTGCGATACCCACGGCACGCTCGAGTGCGAGCTCGGCACCCTCGGTTCCGTCGTATCCGACGACGATCGTGTTGATCATGTCGAGATTCTACCCCGCCGAGGGATGCCTCCAAACGCGGCAAGGCAACGCCCTTCGCCTCGTCCCCGTACAGGCTCGTACAGGCTCGTGCAGGCCCGTGCAGGCTCCACACCATTCCTGCCGTGGGCCATGTGTGAGCTGCCCTGTGCCGGGGTAGATTGTCTGGATGGCAAAGGATCCGATCGTGATCGTGGGAGGGGGTCGCGCGGCGGCCAGCCTCATAGACGCCTATCGGGAGGCAGGCGGCGACGCCCTGATCACGGTTCTTTCGGCGGAAGAGCATCCGCCCTACAATCGGCCGCCGCTCTCGAAGGGCGTCCTGCGGGGAGAGATGGAGCCGCTCGATGCTCTCGTCCATCCGCTCGAGGAGTACGAGGACATGGTGGTCGAGCTACGACTCGAAACGCCGGTCGAGGCCGTTGACACGGAGGCTCACACCGTCCTGCTCGCCGGCGGAGACCCTCTGCCGTACGGGACGCTCGTGATCGCGAGCGGCACCCGGCCGCGGACGCTCGCTGTCCCGGGCGCTGACCTGCCGGCGGTGCACACGTACAGGACGCTCACCGATGCCAGCGCAATCAGGGAGGAGGCGCCGGCAGCACGCAAGGCCCTCGTCGTCGGCGGCAGCTTCATCGGGTCGGAGGTCGCGGCCTCTCTGCGGATGCTCGGCCTCGACGTCACGATCGTGGAGATGGGTGACCGGCTCGTGCCCGCGCTCGCCTCGGCCACGCTCTCGGATCAGGTCGCCGATCTCTACCGCGAGCATGGCGTCGAGCTCCTGCTCGGGGAGCAGATCGAGGAGTTCCGCGCGAACGGCCGCATGCTGACGGGCGCTCGCACCGGCTCCGGTCGTGAGATCGAGGCGTTCCTTGCGGTCGTCGGTGTCGGCGTCGAGCCCAACGTCGACTTTCTTGCAGGTAGCGGCCTCGAGCTCGACAACGGGATTGTCGTCGACGACCGGTTCCGCACCTCCGCCAAAGACGTGTACGCGGTCGGAGACGTCGCGCGCTTCGACGACGTGGTCGCGGGCCGTCACCGTAGGGTCGAGCACTGGAGCAACGCCGACAGCCAGGGGGCGCTCCTCGGTCGCAACCTCGCGGGTGGGCGCACCGGCTACGCCGAGGTATCGGCGTTCTTCACCAAGCTGTTCGACCTCCAACTCCAGGTGTTGGGCGACCCCGACGGCGGCGTCGACGAGGTTGTGATCCGTGGTTCGATTCCCGAACGCAGCCTACTCGGGCTCTATCTCCGCGATGACCGCCTGGTCGGCGCCGTCGTCGGACAGGGGGCGGACATGATCGAGGAGCTCAAGGTGCTCCTGCGCGAGCAGCCGAAGGTGAGCGACCGAAGCCGGCTCGCGAACGAGAACGTCCGGCCGGCAGCAGTCTTCGCCCGCTAATGCCTCGGTTCCGTTCATAGCGGGCAGGATTTGAACCTGCGACCTCCGGGTTATGAGCTCGTCCCATGGGGGTTGAGAGGGGTGTGATTTGGCTTGAACAAGCCATTTGTGGTGAGATGAGACCAGCTGAAATCAGGTGGGATGGGTATAAAATGGGTATAAAGTTTGTTGTCGTTCGAGGCATCACGTCGTCCATCGACGGTGCTCGAGATCCCACGTGCCGGCGGCTCTTCCGTCGAGCAGCGGGTCGAGAAACGGGGTCACGGTAGCGAGGGCGTCATCGAGCGTGTGCGCGACCGGCAGCAGCGACCGGCCCGCCTCTGCCGCGTAGCCTCGCTCCCACAGCGCTCGGTCGGGAACACCGAAACGGACCGGCAGCGTGATTCCACGCCGGTCCGCTTCGGACATGAGCGCCGTCAATTGCGATTCCGCATCGACGG
>JANOUB010000237.1:0-3988 GCA_031416615.1 Thermoleophilia bacterium | reverse complement strand
TCCTCCGCCGCGGTGCATGAAGAACATGGCCAGCGGGCAGGCAAGCAGGAGGAGCAGAAGGATGAGGGTTGTCGCGTTCACTGCGCACCGCCTTTCGTTTGGGTTGCTGTCAGCTTCGGCGGTGCGGGTGAAGAGCGCGTGAAGCTGGTCTGTTGTTCGCGTGAAAGCGCGTCGATCCGAGACGGCTCGCGCCGACCGGTTACTCCGCGGAGGGCGAGCCGGTACGCGCGTCTTCCTCGTATTCCTGGCGGCAGCCGCGCGAGCAGAAGTAGAGGGTCTCGCTACCGCCGTCCAGGCTGGCCGGCGCCACCGCCGGATCGAGGAGCATGCCGCAGACGGGGTCGCGTACGAGCGCCTCGAGACGTTTGAGTTGCCCGTCCTCGAGCCAGAGCACGCGGTCGGCGATCTCGCGCAGCCGTTGGTCGTGGCTGACGATGACCACCGTCGTCCCCTGGTCTTAAGCCAGCTGGCGGAGCAGTCGCATCGTCTCGGCGCCGTGGGCCGAGTCGAGGTTGGCCGTCGGCTCGTCGGCGAAGATCAGCTGCGGGCGGTTCGCGATCGCTCGGGCGATCGCGACCCGCTGCTTCTCACCGCCTGAGAGCTGCTCGACGTTGAAGTCGAGCCGCCCGCCGAGACCGAGCGCGACGAGGAGCTCCTCTGCGCGCTGGCGCGCCATCTTCCCGCCGACGCCGCCGAGGTTGATTGCGACCTCGACGTTCTCACGGGTCGTCAAGGCCGCGATCAGATTGAAGTCCTGGAAGATGAAGCCAAAGCGCGTGGCGCGGAACGGGGGCAGCTCGCGCTCGGACAGCGCGGCGATGTCGACACAGTCGATGCGTATCTCGCCGGCAGTCGGCCGTAGCAGCCCTCCGAGCATCGACAGGAGCGTCGTCTTGCCGGAGCCTGAGGGACCCATGACGAGCACGATCTCACCACGCCCGAGATCGAGGTCGATGTCGCGGACAGCGTCGACGCGCGTCTCTCCCTCGCCAAAGATCTTCGAGAGACCCTGGATCGTGAGCAAGACGTCGCTCACGACATCCTCCGAAAGACGCTTGCCGGCTCGACACGCACCACATGGAGCACGGGGACGAGCGCCGCGGCGAGAGCGACTGCGCCGGCGACGAGCGCAGCCTGCGCGACGTCTTCTGCACGGATCGAGAGGACGAGCGTCGGCGACAGCCTGGGCAGAATAACGGCGAGAAGGCCGGCCAGACCGAGGGCGACGGCGAAGCCGGCGATAACGAGCGTCGCGACCTGCACGAGCACGAGAGCGAGCGCACGACGGGCGCTGAGGCCGAGCGCACGCAGAATCCCGAAGTCGCGCTGCTGCGCGAGCGTCTGCGAGTAGGCGACGAGGCCGGCGACGGCGACGCCGATCACGAACCCGACGAGGATCATCGCTCGCACGATGTCCATCGACATGTCGCCGACGACGCGCCGTTCCGATGTTGCGAAGCTCGCACGTGTCGAGGCTGTGACCCCGGTGACGTCTCGGTTGATGCGGGCCGCGAGGTCGTGGGCGTCACTGCCCGGGCGGGCACGGACGAGCGCGTAGCTGACCACGTTCGCTGCATTCAAAATCTGTTCGAGAGTCGCTCGGGCAACGAAGGCGAACGACCCCGTGATCGCTGCCGTCCCCTCCACCTGGCCCGACACCCGCAGCCGTGTGCCAAGCACCCTGACAACGGCTCCCTCGTCCACGCCGAGCTTGTTTGCGAGCGCCCGGTCGAGCACGATCTCTCTCAGCCCGGGCAATCGCCCCTCGACGAGATCCGGCACCGGCCCGCCGCCGACCAGCGCCACGATGCCGCTCCTGCCGTTTGGCCCTGTCTCGACGAAGGCGCCCCTATAGACGATGCCCTGAACCGAGGCGACGCCGGGAACGCCCGCGATCGCCGCCACCGTATCCGCCGCCAGGGCCGACTGCGTCATGTGCATCGTCGTCACGCCCTCCTGGGCAACGATCACGTCGGCGCCGGTGCCGTCGATGAAAGCTGTCAGCCTGCCCTCCATTCCGGCGAAGATCGCCTTCAGCGCGAGAACGAGCAGCAGTGCCACGGCGATTCCGATCACGCCGGCAAGCGTTCGGCCCTGCCGCGCCAGCAGCTGACGCCTGACGAGCGGGACCGAACGGCTGAACGGCAGCGCAGTCATCGGCGGAACGCGGTGGCAGGGTCGAGGTTCGCGAGGTACCGGGCCGGCGCGAGGCCGGCCACGAGCGCAAAGAGGAGGGCCGCCACACCCATCCGCACGATGTCGGAAGCAGTCACCACGATCAGGTACTTGGGCGCGAACTCGGCAACGCCGCGCGACGCGGCGGCTGCCAGGACAACGCCCAGCGCTGTCCCGCAGACTGCGAGGGCGCCCGCCTGCGCGCCGACGAGCCGGAGCAGTGCTCTGCGGCCGAGGCCGACCGCCTTCAGCGTCGCGTACTCCCTGCTCCGGTCGCGCGTCGACGAGTAGACCGTGATCGCGATCACCAGGACCGCGACCGCGGCGGCGATCAGGACCATCGCGAGCAGCGGCCCGGAGAAGGCGCCGACGAACAGGTCGCGGTCGTTCGCGACGAGCCGGTCGCGAAGGCTCGCCGAGACGCCGGGTACCCGCGTCTCGATCCGTCGCGCGAGCGCTGTCGGTGCGATGCCGCGCTCCGGGGTGACGAGCAGGAATGTCGCCGTGTCGGGCAGCTCGTTGAGCGCGTTGGCCGTGGCGCGGGTGCTGAACGCGAGTGGCATCATGAAGCCGCTCGTCCCGCTAGAGAGGCCGACGATGCGCAGGTCGGCACCGCGGAAGCGGAGCGTCGAGCCGATCACCAAGCCGTGCTCATCGGCGAGCACGCGGTCGAGCACGAGCTCGTTCGCGGATGCCGGCCGGCGTCCCGCGGCGAGCTGCCAGGGGCCGCCGCGGCGGCCCGGGTCGTAGCCGACAAGGAGTGTGAGGATGCGCTTGCCGTGCAGGCTCAGCATCGCGTAGCCCTCCGTGATCGGCGCGGCGTCGGCGACGCCGGTCACTCCAACGACTCGGGAGATGGTGTCGGGCGCGAGCACCGAGGTCTGGGAGAGGAAGTCTCGGGCTCCAACCTGTCCGACCAGCACGGGAGGCTGCCGGTCGAGGTAGATCGTCACCTGCTCGCCGATGCCACGCCGGAGTCCGCTGAGCAGGAGGACGAGCGCGACCGCTGCGGCGACCGCGGCGAGGGCGACTGCAAGCTTGGCCGGCTCGGCAAGGAGCTGGCGGCGCGCGACCGGCACCCCGCCGTTCCACATCACGACCTTCCGGTGGGCGCCGCCAGCGGGCGGAGGCGGGGAACGAAGCGTGGCGTCCGAGCCGCGTAGCTCCGCCACGACTCGCCGAAGCGAGCCTCGACCTCCTGCTCCTCGCGCAGCGCCAGGCGCCGGTAGACGACGAGCAGCACCGGGAACATGACCAGCGTCGCGAGCGTCGGCCACTGCAAGAGGAAGCCGATCATGATCAGCACGAAGCCGGCGTACTGCGGGTGGCGCAGGCGGGCGTACGGCCCGGTCGTCGCGAGTGTCTCGGCCTTGAGGGCGGCGAACAGCACGCGCCAGCCGACGGCAATCAGCCAGAAGCTGCCGATGATGAACACGTAGCCGTAGTCGTCCATCACACGCTCCCTTCCTGCGGAGGTGAGGCCGAATCGTCTTCACCAAGCCCGGATCGTTCATCTGGCGTGATCGCGGGGCGCTCGTCCGGGCCGTCAGGACGTGGGGGGAAGGAGTGATGCCGGCCGGGCGCCTTCATCCCACCTTCCCCGCACGGAGCGCACCGTCCGGGTGGGACCGCCCGGCAGGGAAGAAATGGAGCCCAACCCGGACGGGGAGCGCCCCTGGCGCGCCTTCGGTACGGAGATGCAACGCCCGCGCAAAACGGTGGATCCAGGCTTAGAACTCGAATCAAAATGAAGCCTTGTGCCGCCGGAACGCGCTGCGCGGCACGCTGCTTCGTCCTCGGTCGCCCCGATATG
>JANOUB010000236.1:0-9950 GCA_031416615.1 Thermoleophilia bacterium | reverse complement strand
GCGTTCCACGGCAGAACCGGATCGATCGAGACGCCGTCGTTGCCGCCCTGGCCGAACACACCGACAGTGAAGACGAGGATCACGCCGAGCTCGAAGAGCAGGGCGACGCCCAGGACCTTGGCTGAGATGGGAATGTCGAAGTAGCCCAGCGCGCAGACGGCGACGATGCCGATCAGCGCGTACCAGATCCAGCCGATCGGCTCGGTGTTCGTGACCGATGCGACCTTTGTCTGCGCAAAGGCTGCGAATCCGCCGACCAACGAAGCGCCGAAGAGCGTGTATGCAGCAGCGAGCGAGAGGCCCGACATCATGCCCAGCGCCCGGCCGAGCCCGTGGCTGACGTACGTGAACATGCCACCTGCAGCGCGGAGTTTTCGCGCCATCTGAACGTAGCCGACCGAGAAGATGGTCAGAACGATCGTTGCAAACAGAAACGCGGCTGGCGCATACCGCTCGTTCCCCGCGCCGACGACGAACGGGAAATTGAACATGAACACCGCCAACGGCGCGGCGCCGGTGACGCACAGGAAGAGCACTGTGACAAGACCGAGTGAGCCAGCCTTTAGTTTGTCGACGTCCTCGCGACCGCTGACGTCGATCGAGGTGACTGTCCCCTCGTGGTGCATGTGCGGGTGGGGCGCTCCGTCCCCACCTTCTGTGACGTTCGACATAGAAAACCCTCCGTGGCCGCGGACCGCCGCCTCCCGATTGTGCGGCTCGTCAGATGAGAATGCGGGGGGAGTCTCCCTCATTCGTGACAAGAAGTCCAGCTTCGAGCCCAAAGTTGTCTGACAACTCTTGATCGAGACGGAGGCGATGCGCAGTGTGCAGGCCCACGGCCACTAGCCCGGATCGTTCACATCAAGCCTCTTGCTGAAGACGGCGTCGGGCATGAAGCAGCCGACGATCCAGTTGGGAGCGTCGACCACCTCGGTGATCTTCAGGTCGGCGGCCAGCGAGCAGAGCATGTAGGCGTCCTCGCGCGAAAGGCCGCGTTGGCCGACCAGGTGGTCGATCATGGCGCGCACGGCGGAGCGGGCCGCCTCCATCAGATCGGTCTCGACGCCGGTGGTCGCGAACCAGCCACCGGAGTCCACTCGAGGCGTCAGCGAGCCGGGCGGGCGGCGCAGCGCCGGCGAGCTCAGCTTCATCCCTCGCTCGACTGTGACCCGGATCGTCGTGCGCATCTGGCACTCGAGGCCGGACACGCACACCTCCCCGTCGCCCTGCGCCGCGTGCGCGTCACCCAGCGAGAGCAGGCCACCCGCCGCGCCCACCGGCAGGTAGAGCGTCGCGCCCCTCGTCACGTGACGCAAGTCGATGTTGCCGCCGCCGGCGTGCGGCGGGGGAATCGGCACATCGTGCATGCCGGGACCGGGCACGCCGACGGTACCGCAGAACGGCTCGACGGGGATTCGCACACCCGGCACGAGCTCGGTCGTGTCACCCTGGGTGAGGTCGAAGACCTTCAGGTGCGGCTTGTCGAACTCGCCGGGCGGCAGCAGGCCGAAGCCCGGCAGGATCAGCGCCCAACCCCACTCGGGCAGCTCGAAGTCGAGGAACTCGACGGCGAGCACGTCGCCCGGCTCGGCACCCGCCACATGGATCGGGCCGGCCAGCGGGTAGATGGCATCGAAGTCGAGGCCGAGCAGGTCCTCGGATGTGGAGTCGCGCCTGATCTGCCCGCCCGCGAAGTCATCGGTCTCGACCACGATGATGTCGCCCGGCTGCACATGCACCACCGGCTCGTTGTCGACGTCCCAGCGCCGGTGGGTGGGCATGTCACGGGTGATCACATGCTCGGCCATTGGCCCGCGCGAGTATAGAGGCATGTCAGGCAAGACCGACCACCTCGACCGCGCTCCCGAGCGACGAGCCGTGTCGGCCGCGAACGCGGACGACGATGCGCACCCGGTCGGCCCGGAAGAGGTCGCGCGAATACTCGAAAGGACGTCCGTCGACCGCCCAGGCTGTCCGCAGGATCGAGACCAGGGCGGCGCCCGGCCGCACCTCGAGTATGCGGGCGTCGGAGGCCGTTGCGCTGACCACCTCGATCCGCTCCTCCGCCTCTCCGGCACGCAGCCCGTAGTCTGCCTCGAGCAGGTCGTAGATCGACCCGGCGAGCGATCGGTCGAGCAGCCCCGGGAAGCTCTCAGCAGGGAATCGGGCGCGCTCGAGCGACACGGGTTGCTCGTCCGCCAGCCGCACCCGAAGTACCTCGAGCACGAGCTCTCCCTCGCTCAGAGCAAGAGCCGCGGCGGTCGCCTCGTCGGCCGCCAGAGTGCCCGTCGAGAGCACTCTGGCGCCGGACTGGAACCCCTGCCGGCGCAGGTACGCGGGTAGCCCGGTGAGGCTCGTGAGGTCGCGCTCCACCCGGCGCTGGGAGACGAAGATTCCCCCCGAGCGGCCACGCACCCGGTGCACCGCACCGGCCGTCTCCAGGGCATCCAACGACGCCCGCAGCGTTGAGCGGCTCACGCCCAGCCGGACCGCGAGCTCCCGCTCGGCCCCCAGCCGCCCGCCCGGCGGCGGCGTGCCGGCGACTATCTCGGCCAGCAGGCGGTCGCGCAGCGTGGCGGCCGCAGCCGCCATCTAGACCGCCTGGAGCGCAGCCAGAGACTCGGGCAGCGTCTGCCCGCCGTCCACGACGATGGTCTGCCCGGTGATGTAACCGGCCTCGTCGGTTGCCAGGAACAGCGCCGCCGCCCCGATCTCCTCCACCCTGCCGAGGCGGCCCAGCGGGATCGACGCGGTCATCTGGGCAAGATAGTCCTCGCCCAGATCGTCGAGCCCCTCCGAGACGACGTTGCCCGGCAGAACAGCGTTGATCGTGATCCCCTTCGGCGCGAGCTCGATGCAGGCCGTGCGCAGGAAACCGAGCTGCGCAGCCTTCGTCGCCCCGTAGTGCGACCAGCCGGGGAAGCCCGTGATCGGGCCGGTGATGGAGCTGGTCAGGATGACGCGGCCGTGGCCGGAGCGCTCCAGGTACGGAAGGCAGGCCTTGACGGTCAGCATGCAGCCTTTCACGTTCGTGGCGAAGATCGAGTCGATGTCCTCCTCGGTCATGTCGGCCAGTTTGACGTCGGGGAAGACGCCTGCGTTCGCACAGGCGATGTCGATGCCGCCGAACCGCGACGCCGTCTCCTCCGCCAGCCGCTCGCAGTCCGCTGCCCTGCTGACATCGCCGCCGATATAGACCACCTCGCCGCCCTGGCCCGACAGGTCACGCACGGCCGCCTCGCCCGCCGCGGCGTCCCGGCCGTTCACGACCACGTTCGCGCCGGCCCGCGCAAACACGCCGGCCATGCCCTTCCCGATGCCCTTGGTTCCCCCGGTGACGAGCACCGTGCGGCCCGCGATGGATGTGAACATCCCGAAGTGTCCTTTCAGTTGGACGACAAGTACTGCTCGGCGAGCGAGCACGAGCCGACGGTGAAACCGGCGCCCAGTTCGGCGGCCTCGGTGGCGAACTCGTGGTGCGAACCGATCCAGGCGACGAGCAGCAGCCGCCGAAGCATCACGAACGTGTCGAGCTCGGCCTCGTCAGCAGGATCGAGCGGTGCGATGGTGCGGTAGCCGTCGACCCACGCGTCTTTCAGCTCCGGCACCTGGGGGTGGTCCTCGAAGAACGACACGGTCGTCGCGAAGTCGTACATGAACCACGAGAAGCCGCAGTCGTCGAAGTCGATCACCCGCACATGGGGGCCGTCGACCAGCAGGTTGGCGAGGCGGATGTCGGCATGCACGAGGCCGAACCTCTCCGGCTCCCGGCCGTATGCCTCGAGCCGGCGGCGGATCATGGCGTCGAGCCGGCCGAGCACGTCAAGCTCCTCACGGCCCATGCCGAGCCCGTCCTGCCAGCGACCCCAGTGGCCGGACTCGCCGAGTGTGGTGTCGTAGTCCCAGGAAAAGCGCCGGAACGACCGGGGCCGCTGCCACCGCTGCGCCTGGCGGTGCATCCCCGCCGACACCGCGCCGAGAGTGCGGAACCCGCGTAGCAGGTCCTTGCCCTCCGGCTGCGGCATCTCGCCGGAGATCCACTCGAACAGGACGACGTTGCGCGCACCCAACTCGAGCGTCTCGAGCTGTGTCACCCGGCTGCCGTCGCTGCAAGCCACGGCATGGGCGGTCTCCACCGCATCGTCGTGGCGCAGCGCATCGATCCAGTCGAGCTCGGACGCGATCTCCTGTGCCGTGTGGTAGCCGGGCCGGTGGACGCGCAGCGCGAACGTCCGGCCGGTAGCCGGCTCGTCGATGCGGTAGGTCCAGTTCTCCGAGACGTTGATCAGGAGGATGGTCGAGTCCGGGTCGAGGCCGTAGCGGTCGAGCGCGAGCTCCGCCAGGCGGTCGACGGCCGCCTGGTCAGTGCTCACGGCCCTCCACCGACTCGAGCACCCGCGTGATCTCGTCCCTCGCCCGCTCGACGCTCTCGGTTGGGCCGGTGATGTAGATGCGGCCGGCGGCACCGATCATCGACACGTTCACGAGCGTGGCTTCGGGGGAAACGCGCTCCGCCGCATTGGCGGCGACGGCAGCGAACAGCGCAGGCGTCACCTCGTACACGAGCAGCGTCTCGCCGGGGAGCACCATCGAGGCGTCCCGGTTGCGGTTGATGATCACCGCGTGCTGGTCTGTGATCTGCTCGATCACGTCGGCGTAGAGGATATTCGGACGGAGCGCGTCCGCGGGTGAGGCACCGATCCCCTCCAGGATCGCCGCTCCGGCGCGGTCGACCAGCTCCTGGTCGGCGTGGTGCACCTCCAGCACGCCGAACTGCCGCTCCACGTAGAGGATGCCAGGCTCGATCTCGGGCACAGAGCGCAGCGCCAGGTCGGTGATCCGCTCGATCGCGAGCGCGGGGGCGACCTCGACGATGAGGGCGTTGTCGCCCTCGATCGGCGGGTACCCCCGCGCCCGCGTCGGGGTTCCGAGGTACGCGGCGAACTGCCGTCCCAGGTTCGAGATGGGCAGATACACACGCAGCTGCACCGGTGTGTCAGTGGCAGGCATCAGATGCGCGGCGCTAACTCATGGCGTTGGCGAAGTGCTTACCGAGCTCCGGGTGCGGTCGCGGGATAACGTGGACCGAGACGACCTCACCGACCGCGTTCGCCGTCTCTGCGCCCGCCTCGGTCGCCGCCTTGACCGCGCCGACATCTCCCTGGATCACCACCGCTACCAGGCCGTCGCCGACCTCCTCGCGCGCCACGATGGTGACGTTCGCGGCCTTGACCATGGCGTCCGCTGCGGCGAGCGCCGCCACGTACCCCTTCGTCTCGATCATGCCGAGTGCGTTGTCTGCCATTGGATTCTCCTACCTTTCCCGCCCTGCGGCGGGGTCGTTGGCCGGCTCGTCGATCGAGCCGATGATGAGGGCATCGATCGGCGGATGTTCGTCGCCGAACCAGCCCGAGGCAACCGATCCGGTGGTGACGAGCACGCGCTCGCCGACACCGCTTCCAAGCACATCGAACGCGACCAGGTGGCCGCCGCCCTCGACCTCGACCTCGAGGAACGCCCCGTGGGGGATCTTCTCGACCCGCCTGGTCGCCCAGACCGAGCCGGTAACGGTGGCTCTCAACATGGCCTCTCCTTCTGGATCTCGACTCCAAGGCTCCGTGCCCGCTCGCGCGCCATCGGCGTCAGCACCGCGCGAGGGGACAGCACCAGCCGGGCTCCGGCCTTCGCGGCCTCACGCACGTTGCGCTCCGTCACCGCGCCCTTCTCGATCCGGATCGCCGGCGCCGCCGACGCGCTCGAGGCGGCGGCACCAGGCACCGAAGCAAGCTGGAACCGCAACGTGCCGGACAGGATCGCCATCCGCTCGCGCGGGTTCTCCAGGCGGCGGACGAGCGCGCGGACGAACACGTCGAGATCGGCGTCGGTTCGAAGGGCAACGCGCTCGACCGTGGCGCCGCCCGGCGCGGCGGCCGGCCGAGCCGCCGGAGCCGGGAGCCCAGCAGGGCTCTCGGAGGCGGACGGCGCCGGCGCGCGCCAGCCGCTAGGGCGGTGTACCCGGGCGATCGGCGGCGCGGGCACCTGAGGCACGACCGCATCGCCCTCGGTGACGGTCGCGGCAGAGGTCTGGGCTCGATGCCCGTTCCCGTTCGTGGCTCGAGTGGCGAGCTCCTCCTCGAACAGGCCGGGGAGCAGGTCGGCCAGCACCTCCCGGGTGACGTTGCGCAGCAGGTCTTCGTCCCCCGTGCTCATACGGCCCGTTCCAGTGCGGCAACAGCGGCGTCTGCCGCGGTGCGGACGTCAGCCTCCCTGCCGGCCAGGTACACCCGGCCGGTGGCGCCGATCATGCGGTAGTCCACGACCTTGATCCGCACGGCCTTCTCGGCCTCGTTGGTCGCCAGAATGGCGTATGACGCCGGCTGCATCTCGAGCACGAACAGCGACTCGCCGGGGAGTGCCATCGACCCGATCTTGTTGCGGTTGATCAGGAAGGCGTGCTGGTGGTCGATCCGCGAGATCAGCGCGGACGCCAGGATCTGCGGGCGCATAGCGTCCTCGGGCTTCGCACCCAGCGCGTCAAGCACCGCGGCGCTCGCCGACTGTACCGCCGCGGTGGAGCGGGAGTGGATCTCCAGATAGCCGAACTGGCGCTCGACGATGAGCATGCCTGCCTGCACCTCGGTCGACTTCAGCGCGACGTCGGTCAGCGGCTCGATGTCGAGGCCCGGCGCGATCTCGATCACCTGCGCCGCCATGTTGGCGCGCGGCAGCCGGCCCCGGATCCAGCTGCCCAGACAGCACATCGTCTGCGGCTGCATCTGATCGATGAAGATGAAGGAGCGGAGCTCGGCCATCAGCGACGTACCAGCTCTCGAAGCTCTGCCAGCACCACACGACGGATCTCCTCGCGGGCACGCTGAGCGTCGACGGGCATGTCGGGTGGCGCGACCGGCTCGGTGTCGAGGGCGGCGGTCCACGGTTGCAGCCCGGTGAAGTCGCCGAACGGCTCCGCGGGGTCGGCCGCATACGCCACTCGCGTCAGGTTGATCAGGTGCCGGGGCTCGAGGTTCTCGCCCAGCGACGAGCGGCCGAAGAACCCCGTGCCGATCGTCATAGTGGGGGCCAGGTTGGTGCCGATGCCGGCAGACCCGGTACTGCCGCCGACGTTGACCACGACGCGCAGCACCTGGACTGCGGCTCCGTAAGCCATGATCGTTCGCGGGTCGTGGGAGTGGATCACGGCCGAGTGGCCGGCTCCTCCGATCCGCAGCAGCGCGCGCGCTGCGTCGATCCCGCGGCGGGCGTCCGGGACGCGCACGAGGCCGAGCAGCGGGAAGAGCTTCTCGCGGGCCAGCGGCTCCTCGGGCACGACCAGCGAGAACGGCGCCACCAGCACGCGTGTGCTCGCGGGCACCCGGATCCCAGCCTCCTGCGCCAGCGTCTGAGCGTCCTTGCCGACAATGTCGAGCCGCATCCGGCCGCCGGGGTAGAGCTTCTCGCGTACGGCCGCTACATCCTCCGCCGACAGCACGTGACCGCCGTACCGCCCGAGCTCCTTCTGGAAGGCATCGGCGACGCGCTTCTCAACGATGACACACGACTCGTTGGTGCAGAGGATGGAGTTGTCGAAGCTCTTCGAGTCCATCAGCCGCTGCGCAGCCGCGGCAAGATCGGCCGTCTGATCCACCAGCACCGGCACATTGCCCGGCCCGACGCCCCAGGCGGGGTTCCCCGAGCGATATGCCGCCCGCACGACGGCCGTGCCTCCGGTGGCGACGATCACGTCGGTCGTGGGATCGCTCATCAGGGCCTCGATCAGCGGGATCGTCGGCTCCTCGACGACCTGCACGCAGCCATCCGGCGCGCCGGCAGCGACCGCCGCGCGAGCGAGGTGGCGCACCGCGTCGGTGGACACCTCCCGGGCCAGCGGATGTGGGCTGACCACAACGGCGTTTCGGGTCATCAGCGAGAGCAGCACCTTGAAGTAGATCGTCGCGATGGGGTTGGTCGACGGGGTCAGCGCGAGCACCACTCCGGCGGGGCGGGGGATCTCGACGATGCGGGCGTCCGCGTCGACCCTGGCGCTGACGTAGTCACCGTCGCCCCACCATTCCACGAGACCCCTCGAACAGGCCTCGTTCTTGACCAGCTTGTGCTCGGCCACTCCCATGCCGGTCTCCTTGACAGCCCATTCGGCATACCTTTTGGCGTTTCGGTATGCCTCATCCGCCACCGCATTGACAATTCGCCGGGTGCGTTCGAGGTCGAACTCGGCGAAGGCGGTGGCCGCCCAGCGTGCCCGCTGGAGCATCATCCGCGCGCGCGGCACGCCTGCCGTCTCGGGTGCAGGTTCCCTCATCGGATCGCCGCCTGGGAGCGGTCGCCGCGCGACTCGGCCAGCGCCTGGCCGATCGAGGCCTCGGTGCGATCGAGCACCTCGTCGACCAACTCAGGGCCGAGCAGGATGCCTGGCTTGAACTGCAGCACGCGCGGATCGAGCGTGGAGAAGATCGCCCAGACGCCGTTCTCGTACAGATGCTTCATCACGATCTTGGCGCCTTCGGGGTGGTCGAACTCGAGCCCCATCACGACGCCGTCCTGGCGGATGCCGACGAACCAGTCGGGATAGAGCTCCTGAATGGCCCGCAGGCCCCGGCCGAAGCGGTCGGCGATGTAGTGCACCATCGAGCGCACCTCGGGCCGGCCGCAGATCTCGAGCACCTTCAGCGCGACGACGCAACCCAGCTCCGCGCCGCCGCCGGTGGAGATGTGGCCGAACCCGTCCTCCTTGAGCCACGCCGAGCACTCCTCGGACACCACGACGCAGGCGATCGGGTACATGCCGCCTGTGATGCCCTTGCCGATGACCATGATGTCGGGCTCGATCCCCGCTTTCGCGACGCCCCACATCTCGCCAGTGCGCATCAGACCGGTCTGCACCTCGTCGGCGATGTAGAGCGCGCCATACCGCTCACACAGTGATTTTACGCCCTTCAGGTAGCCGGGCTCCGGCAGCGGGAAGCCGTACGTCGCCGGGATCGTCTCGATCAGCACCGCCGCGACGTCACCGCCTCGCAGTGCCGCCTCCATCTGATCGAGGTCGTTGAAAGGCACATGGACGAACTCGTCGGGGCGGTCGGCCAGGAAAAGGCGCGAGAAGCGGTCGTCGCCGGCGGCAACCGCGAGACCCGTGTGCCCGTGATAGCCCTTCAGGATGGAGACGATCTTGCGCCGCTGCCGCGTATGGCGCGCCGTCTTGATCGCGATGTCCGTCGCCTCGCCGCCGCCCGTGCCGTAGACCACCCGCCGCATGTTCGAAGGGCACGTCTTGACCAGCGCCTCCGCCAGCGCGGTCCTCGCCAGCGCCGGAAAGTGGTGGTTGCCGATGTCGAAACGCTGCATCGCCTGCTCGAGGGTGGCGATGAGCTCCGGGTTGCGGTGGCCGAGATTATAGGTGCCGCCGTTGAGGTGGAGGTCGACGAGCCGGCGGCCCGCCATGTCCCAGAAGAAGTAGCCCTCGCGCCTGTCGATGACGAGGTCGACGCCGGCGTCCTGCCAGAAGTCGGTCTTGCCAGGGTTCCAGAACTCCCTCGAGCGGTCGAGGAAGTCGTCCTTCGATTCGTAGGAGAAGAACCCGTAGTCGTACATGCTCGACAGTCCTCGTGAGAAGGGGCAGAGGCCCCGGCTAAGGAGCTCGTTCTTCTGGGGGAAATGGCTAGATGTATTGCTGAACATACCAAATAGAAGACCGAAATACAAATAATCACAAAATGGTATGGAAGGACGCGACGATGATACGGTTGACACCATGAACGCCTCTGTGGACACCGCCATCGTCGGCGCAGGCATCTTCGGGCTGGCGACCGCCCACGCCCTGTGCCGCGACGGGGCCGGCAGCGTCGCGCTGTTCGACCGGGGCATGCCGGGCGACGGAGACTCCGGCCGCTCGTTCTCGATGGTGCGCTGCCACTACTCCAACGCAGTCACCGCCC
>JANOUB010000235.1:0-3981 GCA_031416615.1 Thermoleophilia bacterium | reverse complement strand
ACTGGACTGTCAACGGAGAGGAACTCCAATGAGCGCCACGCTGCTCGATATCACCGCCGTTCGTGCCCGCTTCACCGCCCTGCAGCGCAGGCTCGCGTTCTTCGACGGCCCCGGCGGCACGCAGTGCCCCGACGAGGTGATCGACGCGATCGCCAACTACCTCCGCCACGACAACGCGAACGTCGGAGCTCCGTACGAGACATCGCGCCACACCTCAGCGCTCGTCGACCTCGCCCACGAGAAGGCCGGCTCGTTCCTCGGCTGTTCCGGCGACGAAGTGGCGTTCGGCCAGAGCATGACCTCGCTCAACTTCCTGCTCACGCGTGCACTGGCGCGGGAACTCGCGGCCGGCGACGAGGTACTCGTGACGAAGCTCGATCACGACGGCAACGTCGCGCCCTGGCTCGCGTTGCAGGAAGACCTCGGCATCGTCGTGCGCTGGGTCGAGATCAACGACGACCTCTCACTCGACTACGACAGCCTCGCGTCCCAGCTCAGCGATCGGACGCGCGTCGTCGCCTTCCCGGTCGCCGCGAACTCGGTCGGCACCGCCCCCGACGTCCGGCGCATCGTCGAGCTGGCTCACAGCGTTGGAGCTCTCGCGTGGGCTGACGCCGTCCACTACGGCCCACACGGCCCCATCGATGTGACCGACTGGGACGTCGATGTTCTTCTCTGCTCGCCGTACAAGTTCTTCGGGCCGCACATGGGCATGGCCTACGGGAAGAAGGACCTGCTCGCGTCGTGGCGCCCGTACAAGGTACGGCCGGCCGCCGACGAGCCGGTCGGGCACCGCTACGAACTCGGCACGTGCCAGCACGAACTACTCGCCGGCTTCGTCGCAGCGGTCGACTACATCGACTCGATCGGCTGGGACGCGATGCTCGCACACGAGCGCGCGCTCGGGCAGCGTTTCCTCGACGGTCTCGCCGATGGCGTCGACCTCTACGGCCTGCCGACGATGGAGGGCCGCGTGCCGACGTTCTGTTTCAACGTTCCCGGCCGCACCTCCGAGGAGGTTGCTACGCATCTGGCCGACAACCACGAGGTCGCGGTCTGGTGGGGCAACTACTACGCGCTCGAGACAATGCGGCGACTGGGCCTCGACGAGTGGATGGGAGCCGTCCGGGCAGGCTTCGTGCACTACAACACCGAGGAGGAGGTCGACCGCCTCCTCGCCGGCGTGGCCGAACTGCTGTGAACCTCCTCGTTCTCGGCGGCACGCAGTTCGTCGGGCGTGCCCTCGTCGAGGCGGCGCTCACGACCGGCGCCGACGTCACCCTCTTCCACCGCGGCCTGACGAATCCCAATCTCTTCCCGGAAGCGGAGCACGTGCTCGGCGACCGCGACGGTGGCCTCGCGGCCCTCGACGGCCGCTCCTGGGACGCCTGCATCGACGTCTCCGGCTACGTGCCGCGCCTCGTCGGCGACGCTGCGACCATCCTCCGAGACCGGGTCGAGCGCTACGTCTACGTCTCGACGATCTCGGTGTACGCCGACCTCTCCGTCCCGCGTGACGAGGACGGGCCGCTGGCCACGATCGCCGACGAGACGACGGAGGAGATCACCGGCGAGAGCTACGGCGCCCTCAAGGCACTCGGTGAGCGGGTGGTCGCCGAAACGTTCGGCGACCAGGCAGCGATCGTGCGGCCCGGGTTCATCATCGGCCCGTACGACCACACCGGGCGGTTTCCGTGGTGGGCCCATCGCGCGGCGCGCGGCGGCGAGATGATCGTGCCGGCCTCGATCGCCCAGGCGTTCCAGGCGATCGACACGCGCGACCTCGCGGACTTCCTGCTCCTCCGCGCGCGCTCCCCGCTCACGGGCGTATTCAACGCAACCGGCCCCGTGCCGCCCGTGACGATGCTCGACCTCGTGGAAGCCGCAGCGAGCGCGAGCGACACGGATCTGAACGTCGAGGTGATCGACGACGCGTTCCTGACCGAGCAGGGGATCGAGACGGAGCTTCCTCTCTGGAGCGACGATCCGCTGTGGGTCGCGTGGGCCGGTGTCGACGTCGGCAAGGCGATTGCGGCCGGCCTGCAATTCCGCCCGATCGACGACACGGTGTCGGCAACCCTCGCCCACACCGTGACTGTGCCGGGCATCGGGCTCGAGCCTGAGCGCGAGGCGGAACTGCTCGCCTCCTGGCACGCCCGCTGATTCGAGGGCAGGTCAGCCGAGCAGCGTCTGCTGGAGCAGGAACACGTTCAACCCGACGATCACGATCGTCACTACCACGGCCGCGGCAGTCGTCGACCGGCGGTTGACTAGCCCGCCCATCAGTGAGCGGTTGCGGCAGTGGAGGAGCAGCGGGATCAGCGCGAACGGGATCCCGAACGACAGCACCACCTGGCTCAGAATCAGGGCCTTCGAGGGGTTGATTCCCGCCGCAATGATCAGGAGCGCAGGCACCATCGTGACCGACCGCCGCAGCGTGAGCGGGATCTTCCGTCTGATGAAGCCTTGCATCACGACCTGGCCCGCCATCGTGCCGACGCTCGAGGACGAGAGGCCGGACGCAAGCAACGCGACACCGAACATGATTGCCGCGCCCGACCCGACGTAGATGTCGAGGCCGTCGTAGACGGCATCGAGATTGTCACCGACGTTGTCGAGCCCACGCGAATGGAAGACCGCCGCCGCGGTGATCAGCATGCTCATGTTGATGAGGCCTGCGATCGTCATCGCGATCACGAGGTCGACGAGCTCGAACCGGAAGATCCGCTTCCGGACCTCGGGCGTCGCCCCTACGATGCGACGCTGGGTGAGGGCCGAGTGAAGGTAGATGACGTGCGGCATCACGGTGGCGCCGAGGATGCCGACGGCGAGCAGCACGCTCTCCTTCCCCTCGAAGCCGGGCACGAACAGGCCGTGCGCGATCCCCGGAGCGGAGGGGTGAGCCAGGAGCACCTGGAACCCGAACGCAATCACGATGACGCCGACGAAGGCGGCAATCACCACCTCGAGCTTGCGGAAGCCACGGCTCTGGAGCGCCAGGATGAGAAAGGAAGCGGCACCCGTGAGGATCGCCGCCGGGAAGAGCGGCAGGCCCGTGAGCAGGTTGATGCCAATCGCCGCGCCGATGAACTCGGCGACATCTGTGGCCATCGCGATCAGCTCGGCCTGGATCCAGAGCAAGAACGAGACAGGCCGCGAGAACCGCTCGCGGCACACCTCGGGCAGGTTCATGCCGGTCGCGATCCCGAGCTTGGCACTCATCGACTGGATCAGCATTGCCATCAGGTTTGCGGCAAGCACAACCCACAGGAGCAGGTAGCCGAACTGTGACCCGGCGGCCATGTTGGTCGCGAAGTTGCCGGGATCGACGTAGGCGACCGCGGCAATGAACGCCGGGCCGAGGAAGGGTGTGTACCGGCCAAGGCCTCGCCGCTCCCCGCTGAGTGAGCGCTCCGCAGCCCGGAGCACCGCTGCCTCGCCCGGGAGCGCGTCCTCGGCGCCGAGCACGTGCGAGCCGGGATGCAGGGGAGCTACTGGATGCAGCACACGGGAGCGTCGCTCGGGAGCGGGCTCGAGTTTCATAGCCTTATTCTAACTATACTTTAGTGTCAGCTAAATCCGGATCGGTTACCGGCAACCGCACGAGACGAGCGCCACGGATCGGCCGGAAGCTATCAGCAGCGCGACGGGGGACGACCGAGGAACCGTAGAACGCCCCGGCAGAGCCCGCGTGCCGCCCGCTTGCGGTACGCCTCCGTCGCGAGCGCCCGGTCATCCGTCGCATTCGTCATGAATCCCACCTCGACGAGGATTGTGGGAACGTCCGCCCAGTTGAAGCCCGTGAAGTCGGATCGCTCCTGGAGGCCGCGGTCGGGGAATCCGAGCGTGCGGACGAGCTCGCTCTGCACGACCCGCGCCGCTGAGCGGCTGGGCCCGTAGATGTCGTCCGTCCACCCCGGCCGAAGCGCGGGATAGAGCGTATGGCTGCCACGCGCCGCGGACGACGCGGCGCCGTCGGCG
>JANOUB010000234.1:0-8439 GCA_031416615.1 Thermoleophilia bacterium | reverse complement strand
GCGACGCGCGCTGCGATGTGGAAGCGCCGGCCGGACCCCGAGCTGATCAGAGGGTGGATCGAACAGGCGCTCGAGCTCTCCGAGCCAGACACGCCGGCCCGGGCGAGGGCGTTGATCGCGCGTGCCTGCTGCGACCCTGAGAGGTTCGGTGAGGCGGCCCGAGAGGCGGGCGAGCTCGCCGAGCGCCTGGGCGACGACGAGCTGCGCTCATGGGCTTGGGAGGCCAGCTCGGAAGCGGCCTACTCACGCGGCGACTACGACGAGGGATTCGCCTGGAACCGGCGGCGCGTCGGCCTCGTACCGCAATTGACCGATCCCGATCACATTGCGTTGATCTACTTCTCTAAACACAACGCGTCCCTCATGACCGGCCGCTTCGACGAGGCCCGCCGGGACTCGGAGGCGCACGACGAGGTGACGAGGAGCCTCACGCCGCACCATCGACTACACGCCGTGGCGCTGTTTGTCGGCATCGAGGTCGCCGCCGGCCGCTGGGAGACGGTCCGAGGCTTGACGTCGCGTGCGGAGGCGGCGGTCGCCGCCAACATCGCAACGCCCTGCTTCTGGAACGTGCTGTCGCTGCTCGGGTGCGCCCTCGCCAGCGTCCGGCTCGGGGACGAGCAGAAAGCGCGGCGCCTCGAACGGAGCGCTGAGAATCTGGGGATGGAGGGGTACAGCGCGGCTTTCGACCCCATGCGCATCGAGATCTCACTCGCGCGAGGCGACCTGCCCGAGGTCGAGCGGAAGCTCAGCGAATGGAGCCCCGGAGGGTTTCTGGATGTCGATGGGCTCGTCGCCCGCCTGAACGCGCTCGTCGCCCTCGGGCGACGCGCAGAGATTGAGCAGGAGGCGCCGGCGATCTCGAGGCCGGGCACGTACCTCGAGCCGTTCGCCTTGCGCGCGCTGGGGTTCGCGCGCGTGGACGACGGGCTCATCGAGCAAGCGGTCGAGCGGTTCGAAGAAATGGGCCTCGGCTGGCATGCGGCCGAGACGAAGAAGCTCCTCGTCCAGGCCTGAGCCTAGCCCGGATCTTTCATCTGGCGCGGGCGTTGCATCTCGTCCGGGCCGCCGAGCGCGTCCTGACGGACCGAACGAGCGCCTCGCAGTCACGCAAAACGGTGGATCCAGGTTACGACGTTCGGAGGCGAGGTTCTTGCGGCGTCAGGCAGCGACGGTCGTGGACATCGCCGCGGCCAGGCTGACGCCGACCCTGACGACATCGCCGACGATCACGAGAGCCGGCGACTCGAGGCCCGCCGCGCCCTCCGCCAGGTCGGCGAGCGTCCCCGAGACCGATTCCTGCTCGGGCAGGGTGCCGCGCGAGACGACGGCAGCGGGCGTCGATGCGGGGAGGCCAGCCGCCACGAGGCCGCGGCAAAGCTGCTCCACCCGCTCGAGCCCCATGAAGAGCACAAGCGTCCCACCCGCGGCGGCGAGTGCCGCGTAGTCGGGCTCGCCACCGTCGGCGCCATGCCCGCTCGCGATCGTGACGCGGTCGGACACGCCACGATGCGTGATCGGAATCAGCGCCGAGGCGGGCACGGCTGCGATCGACGAGACGCCGGGGACGATCTCGAACGGAATGCCTGCGTCGGCGAGAGCGAGAGCCTCTTCGCCGCCGCGCCCGAACACGAACGGGTCGCCTCCCTTGAGCCGTACAACATCGAGGTCGGCTGCACCGTAGGCGACGAGCAACCTCGTCACCGCCTCCTGCCTCATGCCTGCACGTGAGATGACGAGAGCATCGTCAGGTGCCTCATCGATCAGTTCCTGCGCCACGAGCACGTCGGCGACGAGCACGTCGCAGGAGCGCACGAGCTCGAGCCCGCGGGCGGTGATCAGCCCCGGATCGCCGGGCCCGGCACCGACAAGATGTACCGTCATCCGAGGCTTAGCTCCTGCGCGACGAGGCCGGCGAAGTACGCCTTGCGCTCCTCGTAGGTCGCGAAGTGCGCCTTCGCCCAGGGGCGCAGCTCGCGCAGCCGGTTGGCGAGCTCAGCGTGCTCGGGCCGCACGACGGTGGCGATCTGGTCGCGCAGGTGCTGAGCAAGCGCCGGTGAGGCCCCGCCCGTCGACACGGCGATCGCGATCGGCTCGTGGCGATGGACCGCCGGGAGGATGAACGAGCACAGCTCTGGCACGTCGACGACGTTGCAGAGGAGGGTCAGCGCCTCGGCGTCACGGAAGACGCGGCGGTTGACCGACGTCGTGGACGTCGCTGCGACAACAAGAAACTTCCCTGCCAGATCCTCGGAGCGGTAGCCGCGGCGGATCAACGTCAGGTCGAGGTCGACGAGCTCGGGCACGATCTGGGGAGCGACAACCGTGACCTCGGCGCCCGCCGCCAGCAGGCCTTCGATCTTCTCGAGGGCGACCGGGCCGCCGCCGACGACGAGCACGCTGCGCCCCGTCAGGTCGAGACAGGCCATGTAGTAGCGGGGTGACGCCATTCTCAGACCTCGACGGACGTGATCCGGGCGCCCTGGCGGTCGAGCCGGACCGTGAGACGGCCCTCGTCGGTAGCGAGCGCCAGCGTGTACGCGCCCGGCCCGATCGCGGTGAGCGTCGCCCCCTCGAGGCGGTGGCCCTGCAATGACCCGAGCGCTTCGCTCACGGCGCGGGCGCTCTGCTGCAACGCTGCGCCCCGCGGCAGCTTGCGGTAGAGCCGCAACGCGGCCGTTTCACCGGGGGGGCCGTAGATCGCGCGGATCCTCCCGGCCTGCAGTGCCAACTCCAGGATCGGCTCGAGCGTCAGCGCGTGCTGCTCCTCGAGCAGGCCCGACTCGATCGCCTCCTCGAGCTCGGTCAGCTGCCCGCGGTAGTCCTCCGAGACCGCGGCCGCGAGCACCGCCTGCGTCTCGGCCAGCGCGAGCTCCCGCTCGGCCTCCGCGAGGCGGACGCCTGGCTCCGCCAGGGCGCCATTGCCGGCACCTCTACTCATGCGAACCCTCGCCGACGATCGCGTGGAGCTCGTGCTCGAAGCTACCGGTCTCGATCGCGCAGTGCATGCCGCACTCCTTCGGCGCACCCGTCTCCCACCACCAGCGTCCCGCGCGCACCGGCTCGCCGGCGGCCACCGGGCGGGTGCACGGCAGGCATCCGATCGATGAGTAGCCCTTTGCGTACAGCGCGTGCGTCGGCACGTCGTTCTCGCGGAGGTAGTCCCACACCTCGTCCTCGGCCCACTCGGCGAGGGGATTCAGCTTCACGATCGCACCGTGGTCGTGGTCGATCTCGATCTTGCGGATGTCGGAGCGGGAGGCCCACTGGTCGCGCCGCAGGCCCGTCACCCACGCGTCGAGCCCGGCGAGCACCCGGGTGAGGGGCTGCACCTTGCGGACGTTGCAGCACAGCAGCCGCTTCTCGACCGAGCGGAAGAACAGGTTGGGGCCGTGGCGGTCGACGAGGCGCTGCACCTGGGCGGCGTCGGGGGAGAGGAACTCGAGCCGCAGTCCGTCGTAGCGCTCGCGCAACTGCTCGACGAGGTCGTGCGTCTCCTGCGGCAACCTGCCGGTGTCGATCGAGAACACGCGAACGGTCGGGTCGATCCGGTAGGCCATATCGATCAGCGCCACGTCACCCTCCTGGAACGCCGTCGACAGGGCGAGCCCTTCGCCGAACCGCTCGATCGCCCACTCGAGCAGCTCCCACGGCTCCTGCCCCTCGAACTCGACCGACAGCTCGCCAGCCTCGAGGTCGTCGATCAGATCAATACTGCTCACGCTGCTACCTCCTCGGGTGCCTTCTCTCCCCGGCGCGACCGGGCCGGCTCGCGGCCGATCAGGACGCCGAGCTCGTCGTCTGTCATGCGGTCGCAGTACGACCGGAAGCTCTCGTCGGGGATCCGACCCTCGAGCCAAGCAACGATCAGCCGCTCGACCGTCTCGTCGAGTTCCTCTGTCGGCACGCGGCGGAACACGGGGCGGCCGATCGCCGCCACCGGCCCGAGCGCACCCCGCAAGAGGATGTCGTACCCCTGGTGCCGCTTGCCGTCTGCGTCTCGCACCGTCGTCGCCTGGAAGCCGAGATCCCCGACCCAGTGCTGGCCGCACGCATGCGGGCAGCCGTCGAGATGGAGGCGAAGCCCGGAGACGTCGTCACCGAATCGCCCTTCGAGGTGCTCGATCAGGCTGCCGAGCCGACCCTTCGTCTCCCCGACGGCGAAGTTGCAGTGCGGCTCCCCGGTGCAGCCGATCGCATTGCTGCGCAGGCGGTTCGCATCGACCGGGAAACCGATCGCCGCCAGAACCTGCGAAGCGACCTCGACGTCCCTGATGCCGGTGACGACGAGGTTCTGCTGCCTCGTCAAGCGGATGTCGCGGCCGTGGCTCGCGGCGAGGTCGGCGACGGCGAGCATCTGGTCGCCGGAGATCAGGCCGAGGTGCACCGGAGCTCCGACCGAGCTCACGCCGGGCTTGTGCTCTGGCTCGACGCCCATGTGGTCGGCGGGATCGTGGTCGAGTGGCTCGAGCACGAAATCGGGGAGCGCGTACCCGAGGCGCCGTTCGACCTCCTCGCGCATCCCCTCGGGCCCCAGGTCGTCGACCATGAACTTCATGCGCGCCTTGACCCGGGAGATCCGGTAGCGCAGATCCTCCTTCCAGGCGTCGAGCAGTGCGCGCATGACGGGCATCGCCTCGTCCTCGCGGATCCAGACACCGAGGTCGCGCGCGATCCGCGGCACCGACGACAGCCCGCCGCCGACGAGTACCGCGAAGCCACGCTCACCGTCGCGGAGCGCGCCGACGAGCGAGATGCAGTTGATCTCGGGCGCATTGCAGCGGTGAGCGCACGCCGAGATCGAGATCTTGTGCTTGCGCGGCAGGTCCGAGTAGTCGGGATTGCCGTAGAAGAACGCCGTCACCTCATCGTGCAGCGCGGTGACGTCGAACAACTCGTCGTGGGCGAGACCTGCGACAGGGCAACCCGTCAGGTTCCTGACCGCATCCCCGCAGGCACCGACTGTTGTTAACCCGGCGTCGCGGAGGCGATCGAACACCGTTGGCATGGAGGGGAGCTCGAGGTAGTGGAGCTGGATCGTCTGACGTGTCGTCAGCTCGCCGGCGCCGCGCCCGTGCTCGTTCGAGACCTCGCCGATCACGCGCAGCTGCTCGGGCGTGATCCGGCCGGCCGGCAGCTTGATCCGGAGCATGAACGTCCCGATCTTCGGCTTGTCGTGGTAGACGCCCCACCACTTGAGGCGGACGAGGTCTTCCTCCGCGATATCGGCGTAGCCGGTGGCGATCAGTGCCGGCAGCTCGCCGAGCATCGAGAGCGGGCTCTTCTCGCGCTTCAGCCGCTCGACGGGATTGCGCTTGAGCACGAGCTCGAGCGTCGGCGCCTCCTTCAGCCTGGTGCGCGTGCCCTCTGCCATCTCGTTGCCCCTTGCCCCCGGAAATGACGGAGGGCTCCGATCCCGGAGCCCTGGACGGTGCCTACGGCACCTGCGCTTTGCCATCTTCCCGGTTGCCGCCCCGGGTGGGCGGCTCGCGGCTGGAGGTCGCACCTGACGGACGGATGTCCCGGTTGCGGCGGTTTCGTCGGGCCAGGTCCCTCAACCGCTCGTGATGGCTAACGCTTTCCAATGTATAGCATCATCACTTCAAAAACACAAGTAAGAACGCAGCGAAGCTGCTCAAATCAGTAGGGGCTACGCGGAACGGCGCCTCAGGCGCCGAGCAGCGTCGCCCGCGTCTGCAGCCCAGGCCAATCTTTGTGGGCTACGCGGTGAGGCGCCGAGCAGCGTCGCCCGCGTCTACCGGCTCGACCCCGCTCAACTGTGCGGCGACGAGCTCGTGGTAGCGCGGCACAGTGAGCAGGAACGAGTCGTGCCCCCAGGGCGAGGCGACCTCCTCGAAGAGGAGCGGTCTCCCCGATAGCCCGACCACGCGTGCGATCTCGGCCGAGTGCGCCGTCGGGAACCGCCAATCGGAGTTGAACGCGACGATCAGGAAGTCGGTTTCGGAGGCAGCCAGTTGCTCGACCGCTGTCGCCTCGTCGGCGAAGGGGTCGAAGTAGTCCATCACCCGGGTCAGATAGAGGTAGGTATTCGCATCGAAGCGCTCGAGAAAGCTCTTGGCCTGGTAGTCGAGATAGCTCTCGACCTCGAAGTCGATGCCGAACGTCGGCCGGTCGGACCGGCGAGAGCGTCCGAACTTCAGCCCCAGGCTCTCCTCCGAGACGTACGTGATGTGGGCGAGCATGCGTGCCACCGACAGGCCGACATCGGGGGTCAGGCCGGTGCCGTAGTAGTCCCCGTCGGCAAAGTGCTCGTCGCCGGTGATCGACGCCCGCGCTACGGCAGAGAGCGCGACGTTCTGCGCAGTCAGACGCGCCGACGCGCACACGAGGACACCGTGCCCGACCTCGCCCGGATGATCGATCGCCCACTGGAGGACCTGCATGCCGCCGAGCGAGCCGCCGATCGCTCCGTGCAGGCGCTCGATGCCGAGGTGGGCGAGGAGCCGCCGGTGCACGGTCACGAGGTCGGCGACCGTGAAGTGAGGAAAGCGCAACCCGTACTGCTTGCCCGTCGCCGGGTTGGTAGACGACGGCCCCGTGCTGCCACGGCAGCCGCCGAGTAGGTTCGGGCAGATCACGAACAGCCGGTCGGTGTCGAGCGGCTTGCCGGGACCGATCAGCGTGTCCCACCAGCCGGGCCGCTCCGGGTCGCCGTGGTGCCCGGCGGCGTGCGCATCCCCTGTCAGCGCGTGGCAGACGAAGACGGCGTTCGAGCCGTCCGGGGCGAGGGCGCCGTACGTCTCGTAGGCGACCTCGACCGGGGCGAGCGTCTCGCCCGACTCGAGCACGAGCGGGTCGCCCTCCGTGAAGAGGACGACCCGTTGTGTCTCGACGTATCCGACCGACTCGGGCACGGCGCGATCAGACCGCTGCCTGCACCGCGGCCTTCAGGAGCGCCTGGTCGAGGTCTCCGAGGATGTCGTCGATATTCTCGATCCCGACCGACAGCCGTACCGTGTCCTGGGTCACGCCTGAGGCCGCGAGCTCCTCGTCGTTCAGCTGCGAGTGGGTCGTCGTCGCGTTGTGGATCGCGAGCGACTTTGCGTCGCCGATGTTCGCAAGGTGGCTGAACAGTTCCAGGCTCTCGATGAACGCCTGGCCTGCCTCGAGGCCACCCGCAATGCCGAAGGTGACGAGGCCGCCGTACCCTCCCGTGAGCACACGGTCGGCCACCTTCTTGTACGGGCTCGAGTCGAGCCCGGGATAGTTCACCCAGATGACGGCGTCCTGCTGCTCGAGGTGACGGGCGACGGCCAGGGCGTTCGCCGAGTGCCGCTCGATCCGCAATGGCAACGTCTCGAGCCCCTGCAGCAACAGGAAGGCGTTGAACGGCGAGATTGCCGCCCCGAGGTTGCGGAGGAGGACGGTGCGCACGCGGCCGATGTACGCGGCCGGCCCGAGTACGTCGGCCCAGACGACGCCGTGGTAGGAGGGATCGGGCTTCGTCAGGCCGGGGTAGCGGTCGGCCTGCGCCGTCCAGTCGAAGTTCCCCGAGTCGACGACGATGCCGCCGATCGACGTCCCGTGGCCGCCGATGTACTTCGTTGCCGAGTGCACGGAGATGTCCGCACCTTGATCGAACACCCGCGCCAGGATCGGCGTCGGCACGGTGTTGTCGACGATCAGCGGTAGGCCCTGCGCATGTGCCGCATCGGCCCAGGCGCGGATGTCGACGACGTTCAGCTTGGGGTTTCCGATCGTCTCTGCGAAGACGAGCTTCGTGTTCTCGTCAACGAGCGCCGCCACGGCCCCGGGGTCGTCCGGGTCGACCCAGCGCACCTCGATCCCGTACTGCGGCAGGGTGTGCGCGAAGAGGTTGTAGGTGCCGCCGTAGAGGGTCGAGACCGAGATGATGTTGTCGCCGGCCCGGGCCAGGTTGAGCACGGAGTATGCGACTGCCGACTGGCCGGAAGCCGTCGCGACAGCGGCGATCCCGCCTTCGAGCTGGGTGACGCGCTGCTCGAAGACGTCCTGGGTCGGGTTCATGATCCGCGTGTAGATATTGCCGGGCACCCTCAGCGCGAACAAATCCGCGGCATGTTGGGTGTCCTCGAACACGTACGAGGTGGTCTGGTAGATCGGCACCGCGCGGGCCCCGGTCGTCGGGTCCGGCACCTGCCCTCCGTGGAGGGCGATCGTCTCGGGCCTGTGGTCGCTCATCTGTTGCTCCTCTCCGCCTGCCGGCGAGATCGCGTCCCGGGAACGACAAAGGCCCCTGACCTCGAGTCCCGGGGCCCTCAGTGCTCCCGCCGGCGGCGGGTGCGGCGCCTTCCCATCTTCCCGCTCACCGCCCGGGACGGCCGGCTCGCGGCTGGAGTTCGCACCTGACGGACGGGTGTCCCGGTTGCGGCGGTCTCACAGGGCCAGTTCCCTCGTCCGCTCATGATGGTCAACGCTTCACTTAGGAAAGTAACACAG
>JANOUB010000233.1:0-2668 GCA_031416615.1 Thermoleophilia bacterium | reverse complement strand
TCTGATACTTGCCGAGGTCGAGGCCCGGCACCGCCTTCTGGTACTCGACGAGGCCGACGACGTTGCCGCGGTACGCGTCGAAGATCTCGTGCACCGCCTCCTCGTACGAGGGGTCCTTCTCGATCAGGATCCGGCATACCTCGGTGCCGAAGGTGATGTGGCGACCCTCGTCCATCAGGATCAGCTTGAAGCCCTGATTGAGCGTCGGAAAGGCGTCCCACTGCGCGGTCGCGTCGATCACGATCTCGTACGACGGCATCGTCAGGACGCCCTCGACGAAGGCGTTGTAGGCGGCGGAAAACTGGACGAGCGCCCGCTCGATCTCGGCTTCGGTGCCTCCGCTCGTGGCCTGCAGCAGTCGGCCACCGTAGTACGGCAGGGCTTCGTGGATCACGTCGCGGACCTCGAAGCGACCGGTCGGGTCGACCGTCTTGCCACGCACAAGGAAGTGGGGAGCGACCTCGTGCGGATCGAGGATCCCGACGACGTTCTCGTGCCAGCGCATGAAGAACTCGGCGTGCTTCGCCTCCTCCATCAGGAACGTCGAGAGGAACATCGTCCAGTCGAACCGCCGCAGCGCATGCGCGGCCGCCAGCATCGGCAGGAGCTCGTCGGTGACTGCCTGCTCGCCGGCGAGAAACCGGATCGTCACCCCGAGAAGCCCCTTCTGCTGCTCCGGCGTGATCCGCTGCCAGTCGAGCGCGTCCTGCGTGAAGTCGAGATCCTCCACGCTCCAGACCTTGCGGATCGCCTTCTCGTACTTCCTGTAGATGGGCCCCGCGAGCATCTCCCGCGAGAAGTGGAACTTCGACTCGATGTCCACAGTGGATGCCATGCAGCCTCTTTCTCTAACACGATGAAACAGAATGTTATCTGCTTCCCCCCGGAGAAACACTCATGGCGAAGCGGACACCCGCTTCGTTTGTCGAGACCGAGCTCCACACTGGCAACTCCGCGTCTACTCAGCCTGGGCGGGGCGGCGAGCGCGTCGCGACGCAACTCCCGAAGCAGGTTGCCGAGCCGACGCCCTCTGACCGCGGCGTCAGGCGATCGCGTCGTACAGGCGGCGCTGGAAGTCGGCGATCAACTGCTCGCTCTCGCGCATCAGGCGGCCCTGCGGGACGGTGCCCGAGTTGAGCCCGGCCTGCACCGAGACGACAAGATCCGTGTCCTCCTGCCCGACCTGCGCGTCGAAGTCGATCACCTCCTGCACAATCTCGGCGGGAACGTCGGCGCCGAACCAGTAGTCCGTCACCTCGATCGTCCGGCCGGTGCCGTCCGGCACCCAACGCTCGAGCGAGATGTTCTGCGGGCCGGGCGCGATGTTGATGGTCGTGTTGGGCCAGATAAAGTGGTACTGCGAGTGGGTCACATCGCCCACCGGCACGTACGGCGCACTGCCGTTGCCGCTGAGGGCCGAGGCCCGAATCGGGCCGATCTGGCTGGAGAAGGTGGGCGAGACGGAGAGCGCGTAAGAGTCGGGGTCGACGTCGATCAGCCTGCTGAACCCGGGGTGGGCGACGGGGCAGTGGTAACACTCGAGATAGTTCTCGAGCGCGACCTTCCAGTTCGCCTCGATCGGCCAGTCGCCATGCGAGTGGAAGCGCAAGTTGGAGAAGTCGACACCGCTGCCGGCCACGATCGTGGGAAGATCACCGAGTGTCTCGGAGAGAGGAGCCGCGTCGGGGTCGGGGTTGACGAACAGAAATGGTCCCCACGTATCGACCGAGACCGGGAGCAACGAGAAGTCGGCGGGATCGAATCCCTCTTCACGCTCCGAGCGAGGGGCGCGCTTCAACGACCCGTCCAGCTCGTACGTCCAGGCGTGGTAGGGGCACTGAAGCGTCTCGCGGCAGCCGCGGTCGTGCGCGATCACGTAGGCGCGGTGGCGGCAGACATTCACGAACGCCCGCAGCACACGATCACGGCCGCGGGTCACAACCACCGGGATGTGACCAGCCTGAGTCGCCGCGTACGAGCCAGGCTCCGCCACGTGCTCAGCGGGGCCGGCGTACTGCCACGACCGGGCGAAAATCCGTTCGCGCTCACGCTCGGCAACCGTGGCGTCGGAGTACCACGATGCGGGCAGCGTCCAGCCGTCCTCGAGTGGGTGGTCGAGTAGCGGCAGCGACTTTGCGTGGGGGTCGGCCGACATGGTCATGTTTGACTGTCTGGTCAGTCAGACTACCGCACCTGTCCTGAATGGGTCAAGATACGCTGGAGTTGGCGCTCGCAGAAACCACCCATCCCTCGAACGACCGGACGATCGGCATCCTCGAGGCGGCCTGCCGCGTGATTGTCCGCGAGGGCGCGCATGGGCTGCGAATGGCGAGCGTCGCCGGCGAGGCCAAGGTGTCGAAGGCGCTCGTCCACTACTACTTCGCGACGCGGCAGGAGTTGCTGCGGCACGCCTTCGCGTTCTCGGAGGAGCGCTGGCACACAGCCGTCAACGCCGAACTCGCCGTGGTGTCGACCGGTGCCGCCAGGGTCGAGCGCATGCTGCTCGTCGGCGTCGAGCCTGACCTCGCCTTCAGCGAGCAGCGGGCCCTCTGGAACGAGGTGTGGAGCAGTCTCCGCTCCGACGACGAGTTGCGTCCGCTCGTCGAGCGCTCGTACCGTGTCTGGCTCGGTCGCGTTGTCGACCTGATCGAAGAGGGGCAGGCAGACG
>JANOUB010000232.1:0-4513 GCA_031416615.1 Thermoleophilia bacterium | reverse complement strand
TGATTGACATCAACGAATTTGACGCGATCCGCATCGGACTGGCGTCGAGCAAGAAGATCCGCGACTGGTCGTCGGGCGAGGTCACGAAGCCGGAGACGATCAACTACCGCACCCTCAAGCCCGAGCGTGACGGTCTCTTCTGCGAACGCATCTTCGGTCCGACGAAGGACTGGGAGTGCTACTGCGGCAAGTACAAGCGCGTCCGCTACAAGGGCATCATCTGCGAGCGCTGCGGCGTCGAGGTGACGCGCCAGAAGGTGCGCCGCGAGCGGATGGGACACATCGACCTGGCTGCACCGGTCTCGCACATCTGGTTCTTCAAGGGTGTTCCGAGTCGCATCGGCTATCTCCTCGACATTGCCCCGCGTGAGCTCGAGAAGGTTCTGTACTTCGCCGCTTCGATCGTTACCGGCGTCGACAACGAGGCGCGCGCCAAGGATCTCGCCGACCTCGAGGACAAGGTGCGCGCGGAGTCGGAGCAGATCTACGTCGACCGTGACGAGCATGTCCTCGCCGTCGAGGATCGCCTCACGCGCCGTCGCGAGTATTTCGCGACCGGTAAGGAGAAGAGTTTCGACGAGGACGACGAGTTCTGGACCCGCGGGCTCAACAACTGGGCCGAGGATCAGATGCTGCCGACGCTCGAGGAGACCCGTCAGCTCGCTGGTGGCATCTTCCCAAAGCTCGCGAAGTCGTTGACGACGGAGGACGGCAAGAAGATCCGCGAGCTCGTCCGGTCGACCGCAACGCGTGAGGACCGCAAGCTCGCCCCGCGTGAGATCGAGGCCGTCGCGACGGCCTCCCAGGAGATCCACGAAGCTCTCGACCCGCTCCGCGCGCAGCTCGAGACGGCGACGGGTTCGAAGAAGGGTGCGATCACGAAGCACCTCCGCAAGCTCGTCGATTCGCTCACGAGCGGCGCGGAGCTGTCCGGCGACGACGCCGAGATCGTCGCGCGCGTCGACGCCAAGAACCTGGACAAGGCACGCGAGGTCGGCAACGGCCTGCTCGCCGACGTCCTGGCGCATGAGAACTCCGGTCAGAGCGTTGAAGAGGTGCGCGAGCTCGCGTACGACCTCTGCCTGCTGCCGGGCGCCAAGAAGGACGACCTCGATGTCGCGGGCCAGTGGGCGCTGAAGGTTCGCGAGATGGTGCAGGATATGGACTCGCGGCGCAACGACGCGCGTGAGGCTGCGGTCGACGGCGTGCGCCGGCTCGAGGAGACGTGGAAGCTGTTCCGCGAGCTCGAACCAAAGCTTGTCGTCAACGACGAGCAGCTGTTCCGAGAGCTCAAGGACAGGTTCGGCTCACCGTACGGCTTCGGGCAGTACTTCCGCGGCGGCATGGGTGCAGAGGCGATCCGTGACCTGCTCCGCGATCTCGACCTCGCCGAGGAGTCCATCACGCTGCGTGACGTGATCAAGACCTCGAAGGGCCAGAAGCAGCAGCGAGGGATCAAGCGGTTGAAGGTAGTCGAGGCGTTCATCAAGTCCGAGAACAAGCCGGAGTGGATGATCCTCGAAGCCGTGCCGGTGATCCCGCCGGAGCTGCGCCCCATGGTGCAGCTCGACGGTGGCCGCTTCGCCACCTCCGACCTGAACGATCTCTATCGCCGCGTCATCAACCGGAACAACCGGCTCAAGCGGCTGCTCGATCTCGGTGCGCCGGAGATCATCGTCAACAACGAGAAGCGCATGCTGCAGGAGGCCGTCGACGCGCTGTTCGACAACGGCCGCCGCGGCCGCGCGGTGACGGGCCCGGGCAACCGGCCCCTGAAGTCGCTCTCCGACATGCTCAAGGGCAAGCAGGGCCGGTTCCGCCAGAACCTGCTCGGCAAGCGGGTGGACTACTCGGGGCGCTCGGTCATCGTGTCTGGCCCGAACCTGAAGCTCCACCAGTGCGGTCTGCCGAAGCTGATGGCGCTCGAGCTCTTCAAGCCGTTCATCATGAGCCGGCTCGTCGAGCGCAAGGCGGTGCAGAACATCAAGGCGGCGAAGAAGCACGTCGAGTCGATGTCGCTCGACGTCTGGGACGTTCTCGAAGAGGTGATCGCCGAGCACCCGGTGCTGCTGAACCGTGCCCCGACGCTCCACCGGCTCGGGATCCAGGCCTTCGAGCCGATCCTCGTCGAAGGCAAGGCGATCCAGGTGCATCCGCTCGTCTGCCACGCCTTCAACGCCGACTTCGACGGCGACCAGATGGCCGTTCACCTGCCGCTCAGCGCCGAAGCCCAGGCAGAGGCGAGAATTCTGATGTTGTCGGCCAACAACATTCTCTCGCCGGCGCACGGGCGGCCGCTCGCGACGCCGACGCAGGACATGGTGCTCGGTTCGTACTACCTGACCTACTGCGAGCACGAGCTGCCGTCGTCGACGGCGGCGGAGATCGCGAAGATCCTCGGCAAGAAGGGGCTGAAGCGGTTCCGCACCGAGGAAGAGGTCGAGTTTGCGGTCGAGTCCGGCTTCGTGCATCTTCAGGATCCGGTCGAGTACCACTGGCACGGCGAGATCATCCTGACGACGCCGGGTCGCGTGATCTTCAACGTGGAGATCGAGCGCTCACTCGAGGTCGCAGTACACACGGCCGATCCGGTCGCCCACACGTTCATCAACCGGCCGCTGTCGAAGCGTGAGATCGACGTGTTCATCGCAGAGCTCGTCGGCCTTTATGGAGCTCACGCGGTCGCGACCGTGCTCGACACGATCAAGTCGCTTGCGTTCCGCTTCGCCACCCAGGCGGGCATCACCGTGTCGAAGAACGACATCGTGATCCCGCCGAACAAGGAAGAGATCCTCGTCGGGTACGAGGCCGAGGTCCGCAAGCTCGAGGGTGAGTATCAGCGCGGCCTGATGACCGAGGAGGAGCGGCACGAGCGGATCGTGGCCGTGTGGACGGAGGCGACCGAGGCTGTGGCCGAGGCGATGAAGGCGAACCTCCACAAGACCAACACGATCTTCATGATGGCCAACTCGGGCGCACGCGGCTCGTTCAACCAGATCCGCCAGCTCGCCGGCATGCGCGGCCTGATGGCGAATCCGAAGGGCGAGATCATCGAGCGCCCGATCAAGGCGAACTTCATGGAGGGCCTGTCGGTGCTCGAGTACTTCATCTCGACGCACGGTGCCCGCAAGGGCCTCGCCGACACGGCGCTCCGCACCGCCGACTCGGGGTACCTGACGCGGCGTCTCGTCGACGTCTCGCAGGACGTGATCATCCGCGATCTCGACTGCGGCACCAGCGATCACGTCGAGCTGACGGCCATTCTGGATGAAAAGCTGAACTCGAGCGTCGCCGGTCGAATCCTCGCAGTCGATATTTTCAAGCCCCTGAAGGACGGCAAGCCGGGCAAGACTCTCCTCGCGCAGGCGGGAACCGAGCTGACGCTGCCGCTCCTGCAAGAGCTGCTCGACGGGCTCGAGGAGTACGCAGAGAGCTACCACGTGCCGGTGCGTTCGGTGCTCAAGTGCAAGAGCGAGCATGGTGTGTGCCGGGCGTGTTACGGAACGTTCCTTGCGACCGGTTACATCTGCGAGGTCGGTGACGCGGTGGGCATCATCGCGGCCCAGTCCATCGGTGAGCCGGGTACGCAGCTGACGATGCGCACGTTCCACACGGGCGGCGTCGCCGGAATGGACATCACGCACGGCCTCCCGCGTGTCGTCGAGATCTTCGAGGCGCGGAACCCGAAGGGTGCTGCCACCGTCGCCGAGGTTGCAGGCAAGATCGAGGTCGAGGATGCCGATCGTACGATCAAGGTGACGGTCGTTCCGTCGATGCTGGACGAGAACGGCGAGCCGATCCCGGCGAAGGAGTACAGCTTCTCGCGTCGGACCCGGTTCCTCGTCAAGCACGGCCAACTCGTCGAGGCGGGTGACCCGTTGAACGAGGGCTCGATCGCCCCGGCAGAGCTGCTCGCGCTGAAGGGGTCGACGGCGACGGAGCTGTACCTCGTGGGTGAGGTGCAGAAGGTCTACAAGTCGCAGGGCGTCGACATCCACGACAAGCACATCGAGCTGATCGTTCGGCAGATGCTGAAGAAGGTGCGGGTCGAGAGCGCCGGCGACACGCCGCTGCTCCCGGGCCAACTCGTCGACAAGGTGGTGCTCGGACGGGCGAACGACGCCGCGCGGAAGGCGAAGAAGGAAGAGGCCACGTTCGAGCCGCTGATCCTCGGGATCACGAAGGCGTCGCTCGCAACCGAGTCGTTCCTGTCTGCCGCATCGTTCCAGGAGACCACCAAGGTCCTGACGGATGCTGCGATCGAGGGCAAGATCGACCGGCTCCTCGGCCTCAAGGAGAACGTGATCATCGGCAAGCTGATTCCGGCGGCGACGGGCCTGAAGAAGTACCGCGGGATCGAGATCGAGCCGGCGGAGCCGCTGCCGTCTTCGATGTTCGCTGCGGAGGCCCAGGAGTTGCTGGCGGCGCTCGAGGAGATCGGCGACGGCGATGTCGACCTGACGGCCCTCGGGCTCGCGTTCGAGGAGGAGTTGCCCGTCGAGGACGCTCCGCC
>JANOUB010000231.1:0-4157 GCA_031416615.1 Thermoleophilia bacterium | reverse complement strand
ATTGCGGAGAATCCTGGGGTCACTGGCGGCGGTGATGGCGTCTGCGGCGCTCGTCGCGGGCGGCGCGGACTCCCGCATCGACCAGCCCGGCATACCGGCCGGTGTGGGCACGGCCGAGGTGGCGATCTTCTACTACCCGTGGTACGGCACCGCCGCTAGAGACGGCGCCTGGCAGCACTGGCAGCAGTACGGCAACGTCCCTCCCTCGCAGATCGCGTCGGGCTGGTTCCCGGCGCGTGGCCCCTACTCGTCATCCGACCCGGCCGTCGTTCGCGCCCAGATGCGCGAGATCGCATCTATCGGCGTCGAGACGGTGATCGTGTCCTGGTGGGGGCCAGCCTCAGCCGAGGCCGCTCGGCTACCCGCCGTCGCTCGGGCCGCTCGGGCCGCCGGCCTGCGCGTCGCGCTCCACATCGAGCCTTACGCGGGGCGGACGCCGGAGCTCCTCGAATCAGAGCTCCGGGCGTTCGCGAGCTCGGGGATCAAGGATTTCTACGTCTACGACTCCAGCACGACGCCGGCTACCGGTTGGCGCGCGCTGAACGAACGTGTGCCCGGCGTGAGGCTCTTCGCCAACACGAGCCTTCCCGGCAGGGCGCTCGCTGGCGGCTTTGACGGCCTGTACACCTACGACGTCTATATCTACGACGGTTCGTCGTTTCCTCGGATCTGCGCCTCGGCGAGGAGGCTCGGCCTTCTGTGCGCACCGTCGGTCGGGCCGGGCTACGACGCGTTCCGTGCGACCGGAGATACCCGCGTGCGGGATCGGGCGGGCGGCGACATCTACGACCGCATGTGGCGCGGCGCGGTACGAGCTGCGGCCGACGTGGTCACGATCACGAGCTACAACGAATGGCACGAGGGAACCCAGATCGAGCCGGCGAAGGCGGTCGGCGCGCCGTATGCGTCCTACGACGGTGCCTATGGCCTCGTCGGGCGCGCAGCACAGGGCGCTTACCTCGACCGCACGGCCTCGTGGGTCCGTCGCTACCGCGCGCAGGTCGGTCGGTAGCTCCTTCCCCGGATTGACGCTACGCCGAAGGTGGAAGGCTGCGGGAGTGGGAAGGAGCTAGTAAAGAGCGGCCGCGAGCCGGCGGCGGTAGGTGCTGACGAGTGGCTCGTCGGAGCCAAACCGCTCGAAGAGCGCTACCGCAACCTCCCGGAGGCGCTCGCGATCAGCCGCTGCGGCTGCGGGTACGGCCTCGACGATGAACCGCAGTGCACCCTCGATGTCGCCCGCATCGAGCGCGGCGACCACCACCGGGAGTTCGCCGGCGGCGCGAAGCTCCTCGAGCAGGGTGTCGGCGCGCGGCGGAGCGAGGAGTTCGTCGAGGAACACATCGACGAACGTACGTGATCTCGCTCCCGTGAACTCCGCCACGACTCGGCCGTCGCGGAACGCCTTCACTGCCGGGATGCCGCTGACGGAGTGCTGCTGGGAGAGACCCGGGTTCGCGTCGACGTCCACCTTGACGAGGACGACGGCTCCCTCTCGCGCCTCGACTCCAGCCTCGAGCACCGGAGCGAGGGCATGACAGGGGCCACACCACTCGGCCCAGAAGTCGACGAGCACCGGGATCTCGGCCGACCGTGCGACGACCTCGGTCTCGAAGGTTTCCTCGGTCACATCCAATGGGATCAGCGCTCCTCGGAGCTGACGACGTCGGCGGAGCACCCGGCGATGAGGGCTGCCGCCACGTGTTCGGATGCTACGCCGGCAAGTGAACGGTGATCGACGTCTATCTCAATCTGCGCCCAGGATTCGAGATCGAGAGCCCGAGCTCCCTCGGTGGAACCGATCCCAAGGAGCTCGGCCGTCGAGAGAATGCCGCGCAGGCCCGTCTGGCGGCGCGCAATCCCTTCGAGCTCGCGGAGCTCCTCGAGTGGATCGATCCGCATGTTCGAGTCCGAACCGATACACAGAGGGATCGAGCGCTCGCTGACCGCGGACACACGAAGGAAGCCGTCGCCGAGGTCGGCCTCGGTCGTAGGGCAGACGCAGATCCGCGCGCCGGTCGCAGCCAGCAGGTCGAGCTCCTCGTCGTCGGCGTGTGTTGCATGAATGATTGTCGTGCGAGACGTGAGGCAGCCGGTGTCGGCGAGGAGCTCGATCGGCCGGCAGCCATGCTCGGCGAGGCACTCTTGGATCTCCCTCGGTTGCTCGTCTGCGTGGATATGAAGAGGCAGCTGCTCGCTCGTTGCGTAGCGGCCGATCTCCTCGAGCCATTCGCGCGAGCAGGCACGCACGGAGTGGGGGGCCACCCCGACGGCGATCCCGGCAGCACGTAGAGACTCGACCTCCGCCAGGTAGGCAGCAACGGACGGCTGTCGCATCCGGTCGAGCCCACCACGCTCGTAGGCGGCGTGGAGAAGCACGATCGTGATCCCGGCTTCCGCAGCGGCTTCGGCCGCTGCAAACGCCTCGGCCGCGCCGAGGTAGTGGAACTCACCAACCGCCGTGTACCCGGCGACGCGCATCTCGCGGTACACCTCAGCGTAGTGCGTTCTGACCGACTCAGGCGTCGCCCGGTCGGCCTCCTCGAGCATCCCCTCGCGCCACGTCCAGAAGTCGGTTCCGGCGGCGCGACCGCGGAGCGCGCGCTGGAAGGCGTGACTGTGGCTGTTGACGAAGCCGGGAAGGGGGAACGGGGCTGTCACGTGCCACGACGCTAGCTGCTTCCCCGGAAGCACGCCTCGGCAGGCCGTGGAGCGGTGGGGAAGTAGCTCGAGAGGGGAAGTAGCTTACTCTCCGGGGGGAATGCAACCAAGAACCGTATCTGCGCCCGTGCGGCAGATTCCGAACGCGCTGACGCTGCTGCGCTTCGCGGCAATCCCTCTCTTCGTCTGGCTGCTGCTCGACGAGCGAAGCGGGCCGAGCTGGCCGGCCGGGATCGTCTTCGGACTTGCTGCGTTCACCGACCAGGCCGACGGCTACCTCGCGCGGCGCTGGCGCGTCGAGTCGCAGTTCGGCAAGGTGGCCGACCCGCTCGCCGATCGGCTGATGATCGACTCGGCCGTCGTTCTGCTCGTCGTCTTCGACCGGCTGCCGTGGTTCGCCCTCGTTATCCTCCTGCGAGATCTCCTGCTCGTCGGCGGCTACAAGCTCGTCGTCCGACGCGGCTACCATTTCGAGGTCTCGCGACTCGGGAAGATCGCAACCTGGGGCCTGTACGCTTCGATCGGATCCGTGCTCGTCACGGAGCGGGGAACCTGGTGGCCCGTCGCCTGCTTCTGGATCAACCTCGCGCTTGCGGTGATCGCCGCAGGTCAGTACGTCCTCGAGGTGCGGCGAGAGGTTCGGCGCCCGGGGCTTGATGTGGATTAAGCCTGCACCAAGCAGCGTGTTCGACTCGATCGTGCAGGGAGAGACGGCCGCAGGGCGAAATCCTCAGCTGGGCGCCAAAGCCTCAAGCTGAGGTTGACCCCTTCGCTACGCTGAATCCTCGCTCACCGAGCCCTCCCGACCGGAAAGGCACCCGTGGAAACGCTCCCCGACCTGCTGTCACTCTCCGACGACGAGCTGTTCGCGCTGCTCGTGCAGTTCGAGGAAGGTGAAGACGCGACCTCTCGACGCCGTCGTGTCCTGCACGGGCGCATCGATATCCTCAGGGCCGAGCGCACCGGGCGGCTCAAGGCGCAGGTCGCCACGGGAACCTTCGAGATCACACCGGTCATGTCCCTCGAGCGCCCGCTGTATGCCGGCACGGGTGAAGTGCCTCCCGAGGCCGAACTCGACCCACTCCCCGACCTGGCGAGCCTGGACGACAACGCGCTGTGGGTCGAGATCCGGCGTCTCGAACAGGAGGAAGACGATATCTCGCTCAACCGGCGGGTGATGCACGCCCAGATCGACATCATCCGGGCAGAGCGCGCGAAGCGCTCGCGAAGTGGCGGCCACGTCGAAGCGGGCGATCTCGGCTCGATCCTCGGCGGAGGGCAATGAGTCACATCTACTGCCCGGAATGCGGCTTCCAGAGCCCTGAGGCGGCGACCTACTGCTCGCGCTGCGGGGCCTTGCTCATCCGTGAGAGCGTGGGAGAGACGACTCTGAGCCTCGGGCCGGATGACCTCGATTTCGTTCCCACCGGGGGCAGCATCGACGGGCCGGCGCTTGTCGTGCGGTCGGGTGGTGGCAGGGCGGGGGAGAGCTTCGAGGC
>JANOUB010000230.1:0-3144 GCA_031416615.1 Thermoleophilia bacterium | reverse complement strand
CGGCACGATCTGATCCCGGTCGCCGCCTATTTCCTCGGGCGCCTGCTCGTGCTCACGCCTGCCGCCTGGCGACGCGTCTCGCTCGCCCTCGTCGGCCTCGCCGTGGCGCTGACCGTCTGGGGTCTCGTCGACGTCTACCTCGTGCCGCTCCAGTGGTGGCGTGATTCGGGGGTGCCCGGCTGGTTCGAGGAGCAGCTCGGGCTCGTGTACCGGGGGCTCTCGGGCCTGCCGGAGAACTGGGTGCTGAACACGGGCGACGAGCAGAACCCGATCCGCCGGCTCGTCTCGACGTTCGCGAGCCCGCTCGCCACCGCCTACGTGCTCGTGATCATCCTTCTCTATCTCGTCGCCCGCCGCCGTACGTGGTGGACCGTCGTGGTGGCGGCCGTCGCGTACACGGGCCTTCTCTGGACGCACACACGTGCCGCCTATCTGGCCCTCGCGCTCGGTCTCGTCGTGCTCGCGGTGGCACAGCGCCGCTTCCTGCCGGTGTTGCTCGCGGCGGCGTCACTCGTCGTCGGCGTCGGATTCGTGAAGGCCTTCCCGCATGTCGGGCCATCGACGAGCTACACCCAGGCGGAACTCGAGATCCTCCGAGAGCAGGGGAAGCAGAATCCCGAGGTGAGTGACGACCCGCTGAGCACGGGGGATGCCTCGACGGCGAGCCACCTGCGCAACCTTCGCGACGGGATCCGCACCGTCATGCACCACCCGCAGGGGTTCGGCCTCGGGAACGCCGGTGTGAGCGCGTCCCGGACGGGCGTGGAGATCAAGGCTGGCGAGTCGACGTACACAGAGCTCGGTGTGGACACGGGCCTTGTTGGGCTCGTCGCCTTCTGCGGCTGGATGGTCGCGGTCCTCCTGGCACTGTGGCGGCGCTCGGCGTGGCTCAGCGCCGCCTGGGTCGCGATGCTTGCGATCGGCGTGCAGACCGACGTGATCGGCGTGCACTGGATCGCGTACGTGCTGTTCGCCCTCGCCGGTACCGCGATCGGTGACGGCCTGCCGGACGACGACGACGTGACTGCATGAGAGCAATAGGCGCATTCGTCGCGGCCCGCCGAGCACAGGCACGCTAGAAAAGGGGGAGAATCGTTCGATGGGAAAGGGATACGCAGAGGGGCCGGCAGCCGAGGAGGCCGAGCGGCGACTCGAGGAACTGGCCGAGGGGCCGCACGAGGCAGCTCCCCTGGAGCGCGCCGCCGTCTACGGCTCGACCGCGGACGAGCCGGAGCGCCATTTCCTCGGCTGGCTCGACGACGTCGACCCGGACGAGCTCTTCGCCTCGGGTGCCGCCTACGGGATCACGGTCGTCCGGCGCGCGGCGCCATGAGCCCAGGAGACCGTGTAGAACTGGCCCCCGCCGGTGTTCGGTGTCCGATCGGTAGGGTTCCCTACTGAAGATGCATTGCGGAGGACAGTGAGCTCCAAACCGGTCGAGCAGCTCGATCGTGTGATCATCCGGTTCGCCGGCGACTCCGGCGACGGGATTCAGCTGACCGGTGACCGGTTCACGAGCGAGACCGCGTTGATGGGCAACGACCTCGCGACGCTCCCGGACTATCCCGCCGAGATCCGGGCGCCGGCAGGCTCCCTGCCCGGTGTCTCCGGATTCCAGGTGCATTTCGCGGACCACGACATCTTCACTCCGGGCGACCAGCCGAACGTCCTCGTCGCCATGAATCCCGCTGCGTTGAAGACGAATCTCGCTGACCTTCCGAAGGGAGGGATGCTGATCGTCAACACCGACGCCTTCAGCGATCGCAATCTTCAGAAGGCCGGCTACGCGACGAGCCCGCTCAGCGACGGTTCGCTCGGAGGGTTCCACGTGCACGAGGTGGCGCTCACCTCGATGACGGTCGAGGCGCTGAAGCAGGTCGACGGGATCACCTCCCGCGAGGCCGAGCGATCGAAGAACTTCTTCGCACTGGGCCTGATGCTGTGGCTCTACCACCGGCCGACTGCGGGGACACTCGCCTTCATCGAGCAGAAGTTCGGCAAGCAGCCGTCGATCGCCGAAGCGAATACGCGCGCGTTCAAGGCGGGCTACAACTACGGCGAGACCTCCGAGGACTTCGCCGTCTCGTACGAGATCGCGCCGGCGCGCCTCGCGCCGGGCCGCTACCGGCAGATCACCGGCAACACCGCGATCAGCTATGGGCTGATCGCCGCCTCGAAGCTCTCCGGGCTGCCGCTCTTCCTCGGCGCCTATCCGATCACCCCGGCGTCGTCCATCCTCGAGGAGCTGGCACGCCACAAGAACTTCGGGGTGACGACGTTCCAGGCGGAGGACGAGATCGCAGCCTGCGGCGCGGCTCTCGGTGCGTCGTTCGGCGGCGCGCTCGGCGTCACAACCTCTGCCGGGCCGGGAATCGTGCTCAAGGCGGAGATGGTGGGCCTCGGGGTGATGCTCGAGTTGCCGCTGCTCGTCCTCGACATCCAACGGGCGGGCCCGTCGACGGGCATGCCGACGAAGCCCGAACAGGCCGATCTCCTGATGGTGCTCTTCGGTCGCAACGGCGAGAGCCCGGTACCGGTCATCGCCGCCTCGAGTCCCTCGCAGTGCTTCCACGCCGCGATCGAGGCGGCCCGGATCGCGCTCAAGTACCGCACCCCAGTCTATCTGTTGTCGGATGCGTCTCTCGCGAACGGTTCCGAGCCCTGGCTGATCCCGGATGTCGCAAAGTTGCCCTCGATTGCAACCCCATTCGCGACCGCACCGAACGAGGGCGACGTGTTCCATCCGTACAAGCGCGATCCCGAGACGCTCGCACGCCCCTGGGCGGTGCCGGGCACCCCGGGCCTCGAGCACCGGATCGGTGGGCTCGAGAAGGAGGACGTGACCGGCTCGATCTCCTACGACCCCGACAACCACGATCGGATGATCCGTCTGCGCGCTCAGAAAGTGGCGAATATCGCCGCCGACATCCCTGAGCTCGAGGTCGACGACATCGACGGCGACGCTCGGACGCTCGTGCTCGGCTGGGGATCGACATACGGTCCGATCGGCGCGGCGGTGCGACGGGTGCGGCGTGCCGGCCACAAGGTCGCGAGCGCACATCTCCACTACCTGAACCCGTTCCCAAGGAACACGGGTGATGTGCTTCGCCGCTACGACAAGGTGCTCGTGCCGGAGATGAACAC
>JANOUB010000229.1:0-5046 GCA_031416615.1 Thermoleophilia bacterium | reverse complement strand
GCCGCCGTCATCCGCGGTGTCGCCACTTCGGTCGCCAGCGCTTCGAGCTCGGCACGGACGAGATGGGCCTCGCGAAGCTCGGCAGGTGAGATCGAGCGGACGCGCACACCTCGATTCGGCTCGAACGTGACGAGGCCGAGTGCAGCGAGGCGACGCAGCGCTTCCCTGACCGGTGTGCGAGAGACGTCGAACCGCTCGGAGAGCTGCTCCTGCCGGAGCACCGTCCCGGGCGCAATCGCCCCGCCGACGATCTCGTCCTCGAGAACGCGGGCGATGTCGTCGGCCTTCGTGGACAGGGTACTCATCGCGCTCGCAGTCTACGGAACAACTCCCCCATGCATCCACACTGGATCTGTTTGGGATCCGAAAGTAGTGCTTTGTCGACAAGGGACGCGGATTAGCTGTAATATAGGATCCAAGAATACATATTTGGGATCCCATAAGGAGAGCAAAATGACCCCGACCGACACCATCGAGCGCCCGTACAGCCAGGAGGACGTCGAGCGTCTCCGCGGTTCCGTCACGATCGAGCACACGCTCGCGCGCCTCGGCGCAGAGCGGTTGAGGCACCTGCTCGCGCAGGACGAATGGGTTCCTGCGCTCGGCGCCATGACGGGTGGTCAGGCGGTGCAGATGGTGAAGGCAGGGTTGCAAGCGATCTACCTTTCGGGCTGGCAGGTCGCTGCTGATGCGAACCTCTCCGGCAACACCTATCCCGATCAGAGTCTCTACCCCGCGAACAGCGCCCCCGCGCTCGTCAAGCGGATCAACAGCGCGCTTCTGCGCGCCGATCAGATCTCTCATGCAGAGGGCGACGACTCGACCCACTGGCTCGCCCCGATCGTCGCCGACGCGGAGGCCGGCTTTGGCGGCCCACTGAACGCGTACGAGATGATGAAATCGTTCATCGAGGCGGGCGCGGCCGCGGTGCACTTCGAGGACCAGCTCTCGTCCGAAAAGAAATGTGGCCATCTCGGCGGCAAGGTGCTCGTGCCGACCGCCCAGCATGTCCGTACGCTCGTCGCGGCGCGGCTGGCAGCCGACGTGGCCGACGTACCGACCCTCGTCGTCGCGCGCACCGACGCGCTTTCAGCGTCGCTATTGACGAGCGATATCGACGAGGTCGACCGTGCGTTCTGCACGGGTGAGCGAACGCCCGAGGGCTTCTTCCGGGTGCGGGACGGCATCGATGCCGCGATCGCGCGCGGCCTCGCCTACGCCCCCTACTCCGACCTGATCTGGTGCGAAACGTCGACGCCCGACATGGCGGAGGCCGAGCAGTTCGCCGCGGCGATCCATGAGCAGTACCCCGGCCAACTCCTTGCGTACAACTGCTCGCCGTCCTTCAACTGGCGCAAGCACCTGAGCGACGATCAGATCGCGTCCTTCCAGAGCGAACTGGCGGCGATGGGCTACCGCTTCCAGTTCATCACCCTCGCCGGGTTCCACGCGGTCAACCTCTCGATGTTCGAGCTGGCGCGTGGCTACAACACCGAGGCGATGCCCGCGTATGTGCGGCTGCAGGAGCGCGAGTTCGAGCTCGAAGCCGAGGGCTACACCGCCACCCGTCACCAGCGCGAGGTCGGCGCCGGCTACTTCGACCAGGTACTGCAGACGATCTCCGGCGGCACCGCCTCGACGCTGGCGCTCGCGGGATCGACCGAGGAAGACCAGTTCGAGACCGAGGCCCATCAAACCGAGAGGAACGTCGCATGACCCCGCTACAACTGATCGCAACGATCAAGCGTCCGTCGGCGTCCACCCGGCCGCAACAGTCGACCCGACCCGTCGTGCTGACCCGCTCGGAGACCGCCGAGTGCACCTGCCCCGAGCAGTGCGAGCGCGACCACGAGGTCGACTGAGCCTGGTTCTACCGTTTTGCGTGATCGCGGAGCGCCGTCCGGGTCGTCAGGGCGCGTGGTCCAGCGCCCGCTCCGAACGATCGTCCCTTCCCGTAGGGGCGACGCGTAGTCCCGCGCCAGCGGGACGGAGCGTCGACCGCCACCCGTCCCGGCAAACGCCGCCGCAGGAACGGGTGACGCTGCGCGTCGTCGAGACGACGCTCCGCATAGCCCCTACGACCCGGGCCGGGCCTCAGGGACGAAGAACCCGACGCCGCGGAGCCGGTATCGTGGCGCGCCGTGAGCCACGACGTCCTCGAAGCTCGCCCGCCTGAGGTTTCGACAGAGCTTGCGGCCGAAGTCGCTCGCACCGTCTTCGGCGTCGACGGCGCGGCAGCGCCTCTCGACGGCGAGCGCGACCGCAACTTCCGTATCGACGGTACCCAGGGCTCGTTCGTCCTCAAGGTCGGTAACCCCGCCGACCCGGCGGGGGTCGTCGAGATGCAAGTGCTCGCGATGGAGCACGCCATCCGTGCCGACGCGACGCTGCCGATCGCTCGTCCGCGCCGCACGGTCGACGGTCGGCTAACCGGTTCGGTCGCGATCGACGGCACCGACCACGCCGTCCAGCTCGTCACCTTCATCGACGGCGCCACCTTCCCGCCCGGCCCCGCCAGCCCAAGCGCTCGCCGTGCTGTCGGTACCGCGGTCGCACGGCTCGACCGGGCGCTCGCCGGCTTCTCGCACCCGCTGGCGGGCCATGCCCTCCTGTGGGACGTGACGCGGCTCCCGGAACTGCGCCCCAGGCTCGGGCATCTCGCGGCCGACCGGCGAGGGCTCGTCGAGCGCTGGCTCAACCGCTACGAGACGGTGATCGAGCCCGCACTCTCCCTCGTGCCGCTCTCGACGATCCACGGCGACGTCAACCCCGGCAATCTGCTTGTCGACCGCGACGACCCGGAGTACGTCGCCGGCATCGTCGACTTCGGAGATCTCGTCCACACGCGGACGGTGATCGACCCCGCGATCGCTGCGGCCTACCAGGCATTCGGCAGCGACGACCCGCTCGATCCCCTCGTCGATGTCCTGACCGCCTACCACGCCGTCCGACCGCTCACGGCCGCGGAGCTCGAGCTCGTTCCCGATCTGGCGGCGGCCCGGATGGCCCAGTCCCTCCTCATCTCCGCCTGGCGGGCCGAGCTGCACCCGGACAACGTCGACTACATCCTCGCCGACGCGGAGGACTGTTTCGCAACGCTCCTCAGGATCGACGACCACGGCCCGGCGGCGCTCGCCGTCGCGCTCGCGGAGGCGTGCGGCGTGCTCAGGAGGCCACACCCACCCCTCGCCGAGAGCCTGGCGCTGCGGCGCGCGCGGCTCGGACCGGCGCTCTCCCTGAGCTACGACGAGCCCGTGCGCCTCGAGTCGGGCAACGGCGTCTGGCTGGTCGATGTGGGCGGGAACCGGCTGCTCGACGCCTACAACAACGTGCCACAGGTGGGGCACGCCCACCCTCGGGTCACGGCAGCGCTCGCCGCGCAAGCGCGGAGGCTGACCACAAACACCCGCTACCTCGTCGACGAGGTAGCTGCCTACGCCGACCGGCTCGTCGCGCTGCTCCCCGGCGAGCTCTCCGTCGTGATGTTCGTCAACTCGGGCAGCGAGGCGAACGATGTTGCGATCCAGATCGCGCGCGCTGTTACCGGGAGCCGCGGGGCCGTGATCACCGAGAACGCCTACCACGGCACCACGGCGGCAACTGCTGCTCTGTCTCCCGAGGAGCTCGGGCCGGCAGCACTCGAGCCGTGGGTGACGCGGATCGGAGGTGCCGCCACCCTCGCGGCCCCCGACGCCGCCGAACGCGTGGCGCACGAGGTCGATGACGCTTTCGCACTTCTCCGTGGGGAAGGACACGGACCGGCGCTGCTCATCTGCGACGACGTGTTCTCGAGCGACGGCATCTTCACGGTACCGCCCGGCTACCTCCGCGCCGCGTACGAGCGGGCCCGTGCGGCGGGGGCGCTGTGCGTCGCCGACGAGGTGCAGGCGGGCTTCGGGCGGGTCGGCGAGGCGTTCTGGGGCTTCGCCCAGGACAACGTCGTGCCCGATATCGTCACGCTCGGGAAGCCGATGGGCAACGGCCACCCGATGGGCGCTGTCGTGACCACCCCGGCCATCGCGGCGCAGTTCGCCGAGCGCTGGCATTTCTTCTCCACCTTTGCGGGCTCGCCGGTGGCTGCGGCCGTCGGCTCGGCAGTGCTCGACGTGATCGCGCGCGAGCACCTCGCCGAGCAGGCCGAGCGGGTCGGCGCCTACCTCCGCGAGCGCCTCACGGAGGTGGCCACGGCGCACCCGGTCGTCAGAGAGGTGCGCGGGCCGGGTCTCTTCGTCGGCGTCGAGCTCGACTGCGACTCACCCGAGCGGGAGGATATCGGCCGCGTCGTCGCCAATGGCCTCCGCCGGCGGGGCATACTCGTGGGCCTCACCGGCCCGCGTCTCAACGTGCTCAAGATCCGCCCACCTCTCGTTTTCTCGGAGCAGCATGCGGACCGCGTCGCGGCGGCACTCGACTCAGCACTCGGAGCGTTGCAGCCGTGACCTCCAGGAATGGTGCACCAGATCCGCCCGCGCCCCCGGCCGCGCAGCGGCCCTCCGCGAAGCGGAGCCAGGCGCCAGACAACCAGCCGGACGCGAAGCGACCGACCGCATCCAGCTAGTGCGGCCTCCACGCCAACAACGAGTTCCACGCCGAACGCTCCGGGAGGCCGCACTAGCTGCGATGATCGGCCGATGATCGATGCCTCGGACGTCCTGACCGACGAAGCGCAAGGCTTCCTGGCCGGTCTGCAGCGAGAGTTCGGCTCACGCCGCATCGAGTTGCTCGCGCGGCGGGCGGAGCGCCTCGAGCGCCTCCACGCCGGTGAGTTGCCGGATTTCCTGCCGGAGACCGCGGACGTTCGAGCCGGGGACTGGCTCGTCGCCCCCACGCCCGGCGAGATCGCCGACCGGCGAGTCGAGATCACGGGCCCGGTCGATCGCAAGATGGTGATCAACGCGCTGAACTCGGGCGCGCGGGTGTTCATGGCCGACTTCGAGGACTCGAACTCGCCGACCTGGTTCAACTGCATCGACGGGCAGCGCAACCTCACAGACGCACTCGACCGAACGATCTCGCTCGACACCGGCGAGAAGCAGTACACGCTCG
>JANOUB010000228.1:0-5511 GCA_031416615.1 Thermoleophilia bacterium | reverse complement strand
GATCATCACGCTCCTCCCGTTGGTCGTCTTCCTCGGTGCGCGCTGGGGTGCCACGGGGGCGTCCGTGGCGGTGCTGATCGCAACCGTCGCTTTTGCCGGCGCCTGGGTGGTACTCCTCTTCAGGCTGCGCCGTGAGCATCGGGCCTCCGACCTGACCGAGGCGGAGATGCTGGCGCCGTGAACGTTCTCGTCGTCTCCGGCATCTGGCCCCCGGACGTGGGCGGGCCTGCCAGTCACGCCCCGGATGTGGCGCGATTCCTCCACGCCCGCGGCCACCGCGTCGAGGTCGTGGTCACGGCGCCCGCCGAACCCGCCGAGGAGCAGTTCCCCGTGTACTGGACCCGTCGGGCACTCCCCGTGGGAATCCGGCACGTCCACGCCCTGGCGCTCGTCTGGCGGCGTGCACGGCAGGCTGACGTGGTCTACTCCACCGGGATGTTCGGGCGGAGCGGCATCGCGGCAGCGCTCGCGCGCCGCCCGCTCGTGATCAAGCTCACCGGCGACCCGGCGTTCGAGCGCCTGCGAGCGCGAGGGGCGGTCGACGGCGACGTCGATTCCTTCCAGGAGCGGTCAGGTGGGATCACGGCTCGTGGCCTCCGACAACTCCGCGACTCGGTGTTACGCCGCGCTACCCATGTGTTCACGCCGAGCGGCTACCTGCGCGATCTCGTGATCACGTGGGGGGTGACCCCAGACCAGGTGAGCGTGATGCCGAATCCTGCCCCGTTCGGCAAGCCATCTGCGACGCGTCCGGAGCTCCGCCGCCGGTTCGCCCTCGACGGGCCCACGCTCGCATTTGCCGGCCGGCTCACGGCGCAGAAGTCACTCGACGTGATGCTCGCCGCCGTCGCCGCGAATCCGGGCGTCGAACTCGTCGTCGCGGGAGACGGCGAGGAGCGCGACGCTCTGCTCGAGGGCATCGCTCGCCGTGGGCTTGGCGGCCGTGTCCGGTCTCTCGGGCCGTTGCCGCGAGCGGAGGTGCTCGACCTCTTCGCCGCCGCCGACGCCAGCGTGCTCTCCTCGAGCTGGGAGAACTTTCCTCACAGCGTTGTCGAGTCCCTCGCTGTCGGGACGCCGGTGATCGCGACTCGAGTCGGCGGCGTTGCTGAGGTCATCGAGGACGGCGTCAACGGTCTCCTCGTTCCGGCCGGCGACGTGGACGCCCTGGCTGCGGCGGTGAGCCGATTCTTCGCTGACGAGGGGCTGCGCACGCGGTTGCGGGCCAGCGCGCCCGCGTCGGTGGAGGGCTATAGCGCGGAGCGGCTGCTAACGACGCTGGAACGCCGACTGGAGGAGACGTGCCGGTGAAGCCACGCGTCCTGCTCGTCGCGCGGACCCGGTACCAGCTGCCACTGGACGCGACTCTGCTCCGGCGCTTCGAGGCGCTGTCCGCCGTCATGATCTGGCGGCAGTTCGGCACCTCTGCCTCGGGCAGGCGGGTCACCGACGATCGCTTCACCCTGGCCGCACGGTTCCCCGTCGGCCAGCTGGACGGGGCCGCCTTCTATGCCGCGCTGCCGATGAGGGTCGCCGCCGAGATTCGCTCGTTCCGTCCCGATGTCGTCGTTGTCCAGGGCGCGCAGGATACGGCGCTCGTGTTGGCCGGTCGTCTGCTCGCGCGTGCCGACGTCCCCGTCGTCTTCGATGTCCATGGCGACTGGCATCACAGCACGCGGGTCTACGGTTCACCGCTCCGCCGACTTCTCAACCCGGCCGCAGACCGGCTGGCACGCATCGCTCTCGAGCGCGCAGACGCCGTCCGCACGGTCTCCGAGCACACGACGCAGCTCGTCGGCGACTACGGGGTCGAGCCGATCGCCACATTCCCGGCGTACATGGATCTCGCTCCCTTCCGGAGCAGTCCGCCGGCTCCGTTGCCTGACGAGCCGAGGGCTCTGTTCGTCGGGGTGCTCGAGCGCTACAAGGCCGTCGATGTGCTGGCCGCAGCGTGGAGGCGAGTTGTCGACATCCTCCCCTCCGCGCGACTCGACATCGTCGGCCAGGGGCGGTTGGAAGGGGTCGTCCGCGAGCTTGTCGACGAGCCCAGGCTCGGCGTACGCTGGACGCCGCGGCTGTCGACGCAGGGTGTCTCCGATGCGCTCGACGCAGCAACGGTTCTCGTCCTCCCGTCCAGAGGAGAGGGGATGGGGCGAGTGATCGTCGAGGCATTCTGCCGCGGCCGGGGAGTGATCGGCACAGCCGCGGGTGGCATTCCCGACCTGATCCACGACGGCGACAACGGGCTCCTCGTCCCGACGGAGGATCCTGCGGCGCTTGCCGGCGCGCTCGTCCGCGCGCTCGCTGATCGGGAGCTAGCCGCCCGGCTGGGGGAGTCCGCTCACCGATCGGCCGATCGGTGGGCATCGACGCCTGAGGAGTTCGCCCGCCAGTTCCGTGAGCTCGTCGACGCGGTCATCGCCCGCGCTGGCTCCTAGACTTCTTGCGTGCCCGTTCACTCCGCGAAGCAGCGCGTCAAGAACTCCGTCTACCGGGGCGTCGGTGCGGTCGGGCGCCTGCGACCGATGCACACGGGCGGGCTGAGGGTGCTGCTCTACCACAAGGTCAATGACGCGGACGGAAATCCAGGGTCCGTCCCGACCGCTCTCTTCGCCGAGCACATGGCCTTGCTGGAGTCGGAAGGGTACCGTCCGGTCACCCTCGACGATGTGCTCGCCCACCTTGTGAGAGGTGCCCCGCTGCCGCCCCAGGCGACGCTGATCACCTTCGACGACGGGTACCTGGACAACCTCCTCGGTGCTGCACCCGTGCTCCAGCGGCACGGTTTCCCGGCCGTGCTGTTCGTCAGTGTCGGGAGGGTTGGCTCGGACACGCCGTTCCCTCACGACGAGCGGGCCGGGGTGCTGAACCCCGCGCTCGACTGGGACGACCTCGCGGAGATCGAGCGCCTGGGCGTGCGGGTCGAGTCGCACGGCGTCAACCACGTGCCGCTAGCGACGCTCGCCGACGATGCGGCCGAGCGCCAGTTGACGGAATCGAAGCGGATCCTCGAGGAACGCCTCGGGCGACGCATTCGCGCGTACGCCTACGTGAAGGGAGGAGTAACCGATTTCGGCGACCGCCACCAGGTGATGCTGCGCCGGGCCGGCTACGAGGTGGCGTTCACGACCGTCACGGGGTCGAATCGGCCCGGCGCTGACCCGCTCGCGCTGAAGCGCTACAACGTCGAGCCGTATCCGACGCGCACCCTCGAGCTTGTCCTCCGTGGTGCGTGCGATGCGATGGCGCTCAAGGACTCTCGGCTCGGTACCGTTGCCCGGCGCGCTTTCAACACCGCGTTGCGGACTGGCTCCCGGTGACCATGTTCTCGATCGAGCCGTACGACGCGTCCCGCCGTGACGCCTACCTCGCGCTCTTGCGCGAGGCGTGGGGAGCGGGCGCCATGCGAGGGGAGGTATTCGACTGGTGGTTCGGGGGGAACCCCGAGGGGAGCCTCATGTCCGTCGCGGTAATCGACGGCGAGGTCGCCGGCGTCGCCTCGCATTCGCTCGCACGGCTTCGGATCGACGGCGAAGAGCGCCTCGGCCAGTACTCGGTGCACGCTGTCACGTCCGAGAGAGCCCGTGGGCTCGGCATCTTCCGGGCACTCGAACGTCGTCATGAGGAGCTCGGGCTCGAGCGTGGCTCGTCGTGCGTGCTCGCGTTCGCGAGCGCTCCGACCCGCCCGCTCTTTCTCGGCCCGCTTGGCTGGAGCCAGATCGACCGTCGGCGCCTGTGGGGCAGGCCGCTGCGTGCGGCAGTCGGGCGCCGACTCCGCCGACACGGTGCGCCGTCATCGCTTGCAGCGATCGGCAGCCATGGAACGCGCAGCCTCTCCCACTTCGGCGGCGAGCAGGAGGACAGCTATCGGGCGCTTGCCCCGATCCTCGGGAACCATGTCGTCCGGGACGCCCGTTACCTCCAGTGGCGGTATCTCGATTCGCCCAAACGATACGCCGTGTACGCGAGCAGGAACGGGTTCGCGGTACTCGGCGGGACGCACCGCGGCCGACTCTCCGTCGGGCTCGTGATGGAGCTTATCGCACCGGTAGGGCAAGCCCGGGCGCTGCTCGCTCGCTGTATTCGTGATGCACGGCAAGCCGATGTCTTGCTGGCGGTACCCTCGCCTTCGCTGTCGCTGTCGCTCCTTGCCCGTTACGGCTTCGCACCGCTGCCGACGCGCCTCGACTACATGGGCCACGGTCTCTCGCACCCACTCGATGCCCGTGCGAGTGCGTGGACGGTCTCTCTCGGGGATACCGATTTCGTCTGACGTGCGTCTCGTCTTCGTCACCCAGCGCGTCGATCCGGATGACCCGATCCTCGGCGCCACCGTGGCGAAGATCACCGCACTCGCACGGCGCTTCGACGAAGTGGTCGTCTTGACGGACAGCGCCGTACCGGGCACGTTGCCACAGAACTGCCGGGTGCGGACGTTCGCATCGGGCACCAGGATGGGGCGAGGCCTGCGCTTTGGCCACGCCATCGTGGCGGAGCTTGGCCGTAACCCCCGGCCGGCTGCCGTGCTTGCTCACATGTGCCCGATCTACGCGGTGCTCGCGGCGCCGCTCGTGCGGCCCTTCGGTGTTCGCGTGCTGCTCTGGTACGCGCAGTGGCACCGGACCCGAATGCTCGCGATCGCCGCGCGCATGTCGACGCGCGTCGTCAGCGTCGACGCGCTGAGCGTACCGATCCGGTCGGCGAAAGTCGTGGGTATCGGGCACGGCATCGATGTCGCCCAGTTCAGCTGTGGCGGTGGTACGACGCTCGGGCCGCCGTACGATCTCGTCGCGCTGGGGCGGTACTCCGACTCCAAGGGGCTCGAGACGATCGTGCGGGCCGTTCGGCTCGCCCGGGACGACGGCGTTGACGTGCGACTTCGCTGCCACGGGACGTCGACGACGCCTGGGGAGCGCGAGACTCTGGCGAGACTCGAACGGCTCGTCGGCGAGCTCGGGCTCGGCGACGCCGTTCTGCTCGGCGGGCCGATCCCGCGTGGCGAGGTGCCGGTGCTGCTCGCGCGCTCGTGGGCGCTCGTCAACAACACCCGGTCGGGCGCGCCCGACAAGGTCGTGTACGAGGCGTGCGCCTCCTGCCTGCCGATCCTCGTCTCGAGTCCGCCGGTCGGGGCCCTGGTGGACGACCTCGAGCCACATCTGCGCTTTGCCCCCGATGCCGCCGCAGCGCTTGCCGCCGCGATCGGTGATCTCGCCCGTGCCGGCGGCGACGCTCGAGCCGCGCTCGGGGCGACGTTGCGCGAGCGGGTGACGGCCGCGCACTCGACCGACTCGTGGGCGGACGCGATCACCCGGCTCGCCCTGGAGGATTGATCACCTACGTCGGTCGGCGAGCGCCTCGACGTAGACCTGCTCTGTGTGCTCGGCCATCCGCGCGACCGAGAAACGATCCCTGACACGCGCGAGCCCGGCCCGGCCGTACGCCGCGCGCCGGGCAGGATCGGCCAGGAGCGTGTCGATCGCGGACGCAAGCCGCCCGGCGTCGTCGGGTGGCACG
>JANOUB010000227.1:0-14497 GCA_031416615.1 Thermoleophilia bacterium | reverse complement strand
GTCTCGCATCAGCTGCGGCTGCTGCGTCATCTCGACCTCGTCGTCGGCGAAAGATCCGGCCGTCGCACGATCTACGCGCTGCACGACAGCCATGTCGGCGTGCTGCTGGAAGAGGCGGTCTACCACGTCGAGCACATCCGGCTCGGCTTCCCCGAACGAGTCAACTCGAAGAGATCCGGGTCGCAATGAGCGGAGAGCACCACTCGCACGGCGGCGCCGGAGGGCACGGTCACTCGCACGGGCTCGTCGACCCGTCGATCGTCCGCTCCCGCGAGGGCGTCAAGGCCGTCTCGATCAGCCTCGTCGTTCTCCTCGCCACCACTCTGATCCAGATCGGCGTCTTCCTCACGACGAACAGCGTTGCGCTCCTGGCCGACCTGATCCACAACTTCGGCGACGCCCTGACCGCGCTCCCGCTCGGAATCGCCTTCTTCCTCCGCAGCGTTCGAGGCGAAAAGGCGGCGGGCTACTTCGTCGTCGCAGCGATCTTCGTCAGCGCCTGCGTCGCGCTCTGGCAGACGATCGAGCGGCTGATCGACCCGCAGCCGCTTTCCCACCTGGGCGCGCTCGCCGCCGCTGGCGCGGTCGGATTCATCGGCAACGAGATCGCCGCCCTGATCCGCCTCCGCGCCGGCAAACGCCTCAACAGCCCCGCACTCGTCGCCGACGGCTACCACGCACGCACCGACGGACTCGTCTCGCTCGGAGTCGTCGGCAGCGCGATCATCGTCGCGCTCGGTTTCGAGCTCGGCGACCCACTAGTCGGACTCGCGATCACCCTGATCATCCTGCGCATCACCTGGCAATCCTGGCGGACGATCCGCGCCTCACCAGCGCGCTAGGCCCGCGGCTATCTCAGGCGCTCTCCGGCCTGACTAAAGTTCGTGGCCCAAACGCCTAGAGCGCTGTTCGTGAGGATATCGCCCATTTGCAGCGTTTCGCGCTTAGATCGGTCTGGCACCAATGCATGACGTTTGGGCCACGAAGCGAAAATATGCGTCTAATCGGACAACATAAATTGCCTATTTGCAGGCACGTCAAGAGACGGGAGCGACGGGACTCGAACCCGCGACCTCCGGCGTGACAGGCTTGTTCCAGGGAAGCGACGATTGGCGACGATCGACGCGCTATCGCTCTATTCATGCGGCTCTGAGGCTTCTGGTGGCTGATTTCTGCACAATTGCGTAGGCTCGATTTCGAGCGTTTGCTGCCCTTCTGCTGCCCGAGCGTGACTCGTTACGCCGCAGCCAACGCACTGGTGAGCCGTGAGTCGGTTCGGTCAAGACGACATGGTTTCATCGCTGGACTGAATACACACCGGCGAGATAGGTGATCGCGTTTGAGCAGAGAACCTCCGGACCACAATCGGCGTGACCCCGTCAGGGCGGTCGAGCTCGCAGGCACCGCCCCGAACAGTGTTCGCCGTTTCGAGGATGCTTGCCTACGCTCCGCAGGGGCGCGGCGGTGACGAGCCAGCACTCAGCCAAGCGGCGCGTCCTGATAGACGGTGACGGTCTCGGTGTAGAACTCGATCGCCGCACGTCCCTGCTCGTGGGGGCCCCAGCCCGAGCTCTTGATCCCGCCGAACGGGACGTGCACGTCGGCGCCCGCCGTCTGCGAGTTCACGTGCAGGATCCCCGCCTGCAGCTCGCTCGAGAAGCGCTGCACGGCGTGGAGGTTGCGTGTGAAGAGCGAGGCGGCGAGGCCGAAGTCGACGCCGTTCGCACGCGCGAGTGCCTCGTCGAGGGTCGAGAAACGGTAGAGCGAGGTGACGGGTCCGAAGACCTCCTCGCAGGAGAGGTGGGCGTCGTCGGTGAGGCCCTCGAAGACGGTTGGCGCGATCAGGTAGCCCTCGTCGTCGGCTCGCTCTCCGCCTGCGATCACCGTGCCGCCTTCGGCTTTGCCCCGCTCGATCGCGATCAGAATCTCCTCCATCGCGCCCTCGTCTACCACGGGCCCGACCTCGGTCGCCGGGTCGGACGGATCGCCGACGATGCCGCTCGCGATCCGCTCGAGGAAGAGCTGCCGGAACGTGTCGTAGGCTGGGTCCTGGACGTAGATGCGTCGCGTGGCGGTGCACTTCTGGCCGGCCGACCAGAACGCCCCCGCGTAGGCGGCCTCGGCGGCGCGCTCGAGCTCCGCGTCGGCCATCACGATCAGAGGGTTGTGGCCGCCGAGCTCGAGCTGGACGCGGCAGTTGCGTGCGGTCGCCTGGTCGCGCACCGCGTGCCCGACGGGCACCGAGCCGGTGAACGAGATCGCGCGCACCTTCCGGTTGGCGACGAGTTCAGCGCCGGCCTTCGAGCCCGCCCCGGTGAGGACGTTGAGCACGCCGGCCGGCAGGCCGGCCTCCGCGAAGCACTCGGCGATGTGGAGGCCGGTGCGCGGTGCCGCGAAGCCGACCTTGAGCACGACCGTGTTCCCGTAGATGAGCGCCGGCGCCAGCTTCCAGACCGGGATCGCGGCCGGGAAGTTCCACGGCGTGATCAGGCCGACGACCCCGAGCGGGCGACGAATCGTGTAGAGGCGCTGGTTGGGAACCGTTGGCTCGTAGACGTCGCCGATCGGCCGGTGGGCCTCGCCTGCGGAGAAGCGGAGGATCGCCGCCGTGCGTGCCGCCTCCATGCGCGCGTCGCGCAACGGCTTGCCCATCTCGGCGGTCATGTCCTGCGCCATCCGCTCGGTGCGGTCCTCGAGAGCGTCCGCTGCCTTGAAGAAGAAGTCGGCACGCTGTCCGGCGGGAAGCAGGGCCCAGGCCGGGAAGGCTTCGGCTGCCGCGTCGACCGCGGCGCGCGCGTCGTCCGCGTTCGAGGCCGGATAGACGCCGACGACTGCGGACGGACGCCAGGGATTGCGCTTCTCGTACGTCTCGCCGGAGAGGCTCTCACGCCACTCGCCGCCGACATAGTTCTTGGCGGGGGCTCCGGTCAGCGTGTCAGACATGGAGAGGGACCCTTTCCAGCAGATCCGAGGCGAGTGCCACCGGGTTGGCGAGCGTGCCGATCTCGGGCACGTGTATCTCGACGCGCTGGCCGGCCTCGAGCGTGAGCTCGTCAGGCGGCACGATGCCCGTGCCCGTCAGCAGGACGCTACCGGGCGGAACGGGGTTGTCGCGGAGCAGGTAGTCGACGAGATCGCGGAAGGCGCGCCGCATGCGGGCGGTGGAGGTTTCGCCGGCGAAGAGCTCTTCGCCGTCCGCGCCGAGGATGCGCATCTGGATCGTGAGCGGCGCATCGACGTTGTCGGCGACGTAGACAGCCGGGCCGAGCGCGCACGCGCCGGCGTAGACCTTCGCCTGCGGCAGGTAGAGCGGGTTCGCGCCCTCGATGTCGCGTGAGGAGACGTCGTTGCCGATCGTCAGCCCGGCGATCGCGCCGCCCTCGCCGAGCACCAGCGCGATCTCGGGCTCGGGCACGCTCCAGTCGGCATCCCAGCGGATGCCGATCGCGGCGCCGGGACCGACCGTTCGTCGACAGGCCGCGTCCTTGAGGAAGAGCTCGGGCCGATCGGCGGCATAGACGAGGCTGTAGACGTCCTGCACTGCGCTTTCCCCGATCCGCGCGTCGCGGCTGCGCTCGTACGTGACGCCGGCGCACCAGACCTCCGGAGGCTCGACAGGGGTGAGGAGCGTGTAGGGCTCCGGTAGCTCGAGTGTGACGAGATCGAGCGGCTCGACCTCGTCGCCGCTCTCCGTGACGATCAGAGCACCGTCGACGACGCCCGACTCGACCCCCCGCGGCCCGTGCAGGCGCACCCGGCGCATTCGACTCACCCCACCGCTGATGTTGTCGACGCGAACGCGGCCGCGACGACTCGTTGGCCTGCGGCGAAATGTTCCGTAAACGCTTCGCGGATCCGAACTGGGTCGCCGGTCTTGATCACGCTGATCAGCTCGCGGTGCGCTTCCGGGTTCTGCAGCGGGGTCATCCGCTCAGGTCCGACGCTGAGCACCATCAGGGTGATGTTCCCAACGAGCGACCGCCAGATGTTCGTGAGAGTCGTGTTGCCCGCAGCCTCACAGATCGCTTCGTGGAAGCCAAGGTCGGCCTTGAGGCGCTCGGGAAACGAGAGCGGGGTGGTGTAGGCGGTGTCGAGCTGGGCGAGCCGCTCCTCCAGGAGACGCTCTGCGGCCGGCCGGAGTTTCTCGCCGATGCGACAGGCGGCCGTGATCTCGAGGCTGAGTCGAACCTCCTGCAGCTCATCGGCCTCGCGGGCGGTGAACTGGCGTACGAATGTTCCTCGGTGGGGGTTCGAGACGAGCAGCCCTTCTTGTTCGAGGTTCCGCATCGCCTCTCGCAGCGTGCCGCGACTGACACCGATCTCCTCCGCAAGTTGAACCTCGTTCAAGCGCTCGCCCGGGACAAAGCGACCCTCGACGATCGCGTCACGCAGGATCGTCAGCGCCTGGGCGCGCAGTGTTCGGAGTCCCGCGACGATCTGCATTCTGCGCCCAAGTGTACTGCTGCCGCCCGAAACTATCGAATGTTGACATTGCGTATGTCTACGACTTAGTGTCTTCCGCATGCGCTTCCGACGAAGCAGGGGCGGGACGACCCTCCGGCTTTTTTATGCCTCGGACCTGCACGGGAGCGATCTGTGCTGGCGAAAGTTCGTCAACGCGGCGGAGCACTACGAGGCACACGCCCTGATCATGGGCGGTGATCTCACCGGCAAGGCCCTCGTTCCGATCATCCGGCGGAACGGCTCGTACACCGCACTCGTGATCGGGGAGGAGCGTACTGCGAACTCGGCCGAGGAACGTGCCGAGCTGGAGCGGGCGATCCGGATGAACGGGTTCTACCCCCTCGAGGTGACCGAGGATCAGCATCGGGCGATGCGCGACGATGCGAGCGTCCGCGAGGAGTTCTTCTCCCGGGCCATGGTCGAGGAGCTCGAGCGGTGGATCGCGCTGGCGAACGAACGCCTCGGCGGCTCCGAGGTAGCGATCTATGTGATGCCGGGGAACGACGATCCGTGGTTCATCGACGAGGTCCTCGAGGCCGGTGGTGTCGTCACGGCGTGCGACGGACGGATCGTCCGTGTCGGTGATCACGAGATGGTCTCCTGCGGCTTCTCGAATCCAACGCCCTGGGACAGTCCTCGGGAACTCGGCGAAACCGAGCTCTACGAGAAGGTCCGCTCACTGGCGGAGCGGCTCGAGTCGCCCGAGCTGGCGATCTTCAACCTGCACGTGCCGCCGCATGGCAGTGGGCTGGACACCGCGATGGAGCTCGACGAGGAGTTTCGCCCTGTGCTCACAGCCGGACAGCCGCACCAGATCCCGGTCGGCAGCTCTGCAGTACGACAGCTCATCGAGGAGTACCAGCCGATGCTTGCGCTCCACGGGCACATTCACGAGTCGCGCGGGATCACGCGGATCGGGCGAACCGTTGCGATCAATCCTGGTTCCGACTATGCCGGCGGCCGGATCGACGGCTGCGTCGTGGATCTCGAGCCAGCAGGAGTCAAGAGTTACCAGCTCGTCTCCGGCTGAAATCAATCAACGCGTCAGGGAGGTAAATGGGATGGATAGCGAAAGTGGCGTTCACGGGGTAACCGAAGCCGATGGGGGACGGCTCTTCACGAGGCAGGCAACCGGTCTCGTCCGCAGCGTGTCGCCGAGGTCGACCCTGATCTTCAACTGCTTCACCGCACCGGCACCGTTCGTGCTCGCGATCGCCCTGTTCTGGACGCTCGGGGCCTTCCCGGGCGCGAACCTCTACTTCGCCCTCGTGCTCGGGTACCTGGCCGGGATCGTCTTTGCGTTCGCGATCAGTACCGTCACGTCGGCAATGCCGCGAAGCGGCGGCGACTACATCTTCGTGGGGCGGATTCTCCACCCAGTTGTCGGCGTCGTGTCCTCGTTCTGCTTCACGGTCGGCGTCCTGCTCTCGGCGGCCGCGATCACGCTCTTCCTCGTCACGGCGGCGCTCGCCCCAAGCCTGTCAGTCATCGGGCTCGTAACAGACTCGCCGCGGCTACTCGACTGGGGAGCAACGCTCGGGTCGAGCCACGGATGGCAGTTTGCTGTGGGCATTGGCTTCCTCGTGCTGGTCACGGCCCTGGCAGCGACCGGCTGGAAGTGGTCGCTGCGGGTCCAGAACGTCGGCTTCGTGCTCGCAGCCCTTGGACTGCTCGTCACCGCAATCGTCGTCCTCGGCAACAGCGGCGAGGATTTCGTGGCCGCCTTCAACAGCTTCGCCAACCCGATCACGGGGGACGCAAACTCCTATCAGGGGGTGATCGACGCGGCGGCGAAGGCTGGGGTAAACACCGACATCGGCAGCAACTTCTCCAACACCTGGCCGGCGTTCGGCGCCGTGATCGGCTTCAGCATCTACGCCTTCTACTCAACGAATATCTCGGGCGAGGTGCGGCAGGCGGGCACGTGGAAGACGTCCGCCGTGATGAGCGGTGCAGCCGCCATCAACATGATCGCCTGCGTCGTCATGACCGCGATCTTCCTGAACGGCTTCGGCAGCGAGTTCTTCGCCTCCGCGAACGCCGTCAACGGTTCCGACGCATGGCCCTTCGCCGCGCCGCCGTTCTATATCTTCCTGGCGTCGATCGCCGGGGGCAGCGGGCTGCTCGCCTGGTTCCTCGGGATCTCGATTGTGATGACGTTCTTCGTGGTCCTGTGGTTGCAGCTGATGCAACCGATCAGGGCGCTCTTCGCGTACGCGTTCGACGGACTCCTGCCGCTACGGATCGCGTATGTGTCGCCGCGGTCACGGGTCCCCGTCGTGGCGCTCGGGATCGTCTTCGTCATCGTCGTCGCGCTGTACAGGTGGGCGGTGTATGGAGCGAACTTCTTCACGGTCTACGCGCAGGCGGTGATCATCACTGTCGTCGCCCTCCTGCTGATGTCCCTCTCGGTGATCGCGTTCGCGCATCGCCGGCAGGAGCTTTGGCGTGGATCGGCGATGACCACGCGGGTGGCGGGCGTTCCCGTCACCACGATCGCGGGCCTAGGCGCGCTCGTTGTCGCCGTGGCGAACGGCTTTCTCTTCCTGAAGTACCCGGGGCTCGGGATCGCAGACCGGGGTGCGGCGCTTCGGAATGTCGCGATCGTCGTGGTTTCTGCGCTCGTCGTCTACGCGGTCGCGAACTACGTCAGGGGACGAGAGGGCATCAACCTGACGAAGGCAACCTCCGAGATCCCGCCCGAGTGAGCAGCAAGGAGTTTCGGGCCGTTGCGCATCTTCTGTGCTGACCTGTTGCTTCCGGAGGGCCCCGTCGTGCTTGACGACGGGGCCCTCCTCGTCACCGAACTCGGCCTCGAACGCGGCTGCATCACGTTGATCGCCGCGGACGGTGCGACGAGACGGGTCGTTGCGAAGACCGGGCGGCCGAACGGGCTTGCGGTCGACCACGAGGGAATGATCTGGGTGGCAGAGTCGCTCGAACCGTCCGTTCTGCGGGTCTCGCTCGACGGTGAGTCGGTGGTTCACGCCACGGCCTGCCAGGGGGAGCCGCTGCTCTGGCCGAACGACATCTGTGTCGGCCCGGACGACGCGATCTACGTGACCGACTCGGGGGCCCGGGTGACGAACTTCCTGGAGGGTGCCACGCCACCCCGCGACATCCGGACGTTCCCGTTCGAGGGGCGCGTCTGCCGCTTCGACCGGTCCGACGGGACAGGGACGGTCATCGACCGAAATCTCCGGTTCGCCAACGGGATCGCGTTCGGGCGTGACGGCCTGCTCTACGTGAACGAAATGCTGACCGGGAACATCTACCGGTACGAGCTGACGGCCGAGAAGCCCGTCCGGCAGTTGTACGCAAACGTTCTCGACCCCGGCTACAGCAGCGAAACGCTGCGCGGCCCGGACGGCATGAAGTTCGACGAGGCCGGCTACCTGTATGTAACGGTGTTCGGCCAGGGTGATGTCACGGTGATCGATCCGACGGGGACTGTTGCCGACCGGATCACGCTCGGAGGCAACGCGCCGACCAATCTCGCCTTCGGGCTCCCCGGCTCCCGCGAGATCTTCGTGACCGAGGACGAGCACGGTCGCGCCGAGGTGCACGCCGTGCCTCGAGACGGACTGGCTCTCCATCGATGACGGCGCCGACTGAGACACCACGCAGGCTCACAGGTCGTGTCGCGATGGTGACCGGGGCGGCCCAGGGGATCGGCCGCGGGATCGCCGAGCGGCTGCTGGCCGAAGGAGCTTCTGTCTTCGCCGTCGACCTCGACGAGGCGGAGCTCGGGCGCACGATCGACGAGCTTGGCTCCGGAGGCTCGATTGCCGGATGTACGGCGAACATCGCGCGGCACGACGAGGTGCGCAGCGCCGTTTCGGCGTGCGTCGAGCGGTTCGGCGGGCTCGACATCCTCGCGGCCAACGCTGCCATGGCCGACGTCGTGAACCTGATGGAGATCGAAGAAAGCGCCTGGCGCAACATGATCGACGTTAACCTGACGGGCACCTTCTTCTGCGTGCAGGAGGCGGCGCGGGTGATGATCGAAGCGGGCGCCGGCGCGATCGTCGTCACAGCCTCGACCAACGCATTCTGGGTGGAGGCGAATACTGCGCACTACAGCGCTTCGAAGGCGGGGGTCGTGGCGCTCGTCCAGACGGCCGCGCTCGATCTCGCACCGCACGGGATTCGCGTCAATGCAGTCTCACCCGGCATCGTGCGCACCCGCCTCACGCGCTTCCTGGTCGAAGATCCTGTTGAGGGCCCGAACTACCTCCGCCGGGTTCCGCTCGGCCGGTACGCCGAGCCCGCCGACATCGCCGCCGCGGTCGCGTTCCTTGTTTCCGACGATGCTGCCTATGTGACCGGGGAGAACCTGGTCGTCGACGGCGGGGTCACGGTCGGTGTACCCATTGAGCCTCCTGAGCAGCCGTTGCCAGGCGCAGTCCGATGAGTGAGGCGCACGAGCCCCGTCCGGGCCCACCTGCACTCGCAAGACCCATTGCCGACCCGCTCGACGAAGGGGTGCGTCTCGCCGCCGCTGTCCGTACGAGCGGACTCTCGCTTCGGATCACCGGCGGTGTCGCGATCGGGATGCGCTGTCCGAGCGCCGGTGAGCCGGCGCTGCGCCGGGTCTACGGGGATATCGACCTGTTCGGCCTCCGCAAGGAGGGGCGGGAGGTCTCGGAGCTGCTCACGTCACTCGGCTACGAGCCTGACGTGCGGTTCAACACCCTGCACGGGTCGCGTCGTCTGTTCTTCTGGGATCCGCTCAACTCGCGCCAGATCGATGTGTTTCTCGACGTCTTCGACATGTGCCATCGCCTCGACCTGACCAAGCGACTGCGGCTCCCGGACACGGTCTCGCTCGCCGACCTGCTGCTGATGAAGCTCCAGGTCGTCGAAACGAACGACAAGGATTTCAAGGACATTCTTGCCCTGCTGCTCGACCATCCCTTCGGTGCCGACGACGAGGTGATCGACATCGCCTACATCGCCGAGCTCGCGTGCGCGGACTGGGGACTGTGGAGAACGACGACGATGGTTGCGGAGCGTGCGGGGCGGTACGCAGCGGAGCTGCCCGGGTTCGAGGATCGAGATCGAGTCCATGCGCAGGTGAGCGCGTATATCGGCGCGCTCGAAGACGCTCCGAAAACCCGTTCCTGGAAGGTCCGCTCGCTCGTTGGGGAGCGCTTGCGCTGGTACCAGCTACCGGAGGAGTCACATTGACCGACGTTGGCGTCCCATCTGAGCTTGCCGAGTCGGCAGGGTGGGCCTCGCCGGAGCCGGGTACGCCGATCGAGGCGCTCGACACCCCAGCCTTGCTCGTCGACCTCGATCGCTTCGAGCGAAACGTGACCGAGTGGCCGGAGGCGATTCGCCGGACCGGTGCCCGGTTGCGCCCGCACATCAAGACCCACAAGGTGCCGGCGCTGGGGCAGGCCCAGCTCGCCGCCGGAGCGACGGGGATCGCGGTGGCGAAGGTCGCCGAGGCGGAGGTCTTCGCCGAGCACGGCTTCGAGGACATCGTGATCGCCTACCCGGTGATCGGCACGAGCAAGTGGACGCGAGCGGCACGTCTTGCGCAGTCGGTGAAGCTGACGGTGAATGTCGACAGCCCGGCGGGCGCGCTCGGGTTGAGTGAGGCGGCGTCCGCACACGGTGTCGTGATCGGCGTGCAGCTCGAGATCGACACGGGCTTTCACCGCTGCGGCTTCGCGCCCTCGGCGCTCGAGGAGATCGAGAGCCTCGCGCGCTACGTTCGATCTCTGCCGGGGCTCGAGTTCGACGGCATCACGACCCATCGCGGGATCTTCTTCGACGGGGGGGGCAAGCTGACCATCGAGGAGGCGGGGATCCAGGAAGGAACGATCATGGTGGAGCTCGCTGAGCGGCTCCGTGCGCGCGGCATCTCCGTTCCCGAAGTGACCGCTGGGGGAACGATCACCGGTCGAGCCGTTGCGACGGTCGACGGGATCACCGAGGTCAGGGCGGGAACCTACGTCTTCCAGGACCTGATGCAGCTCGGGTTCGGCGCCGCGCGCCCCGACGAGCTCGCGCTGACGGTGCTTTGCACGGTCGTCAGTCGCCAGGGTGCGGAGCGAGCGACGGTCGATGGCGGCTCGAAGACCTTCAGTGGCGATCGCGGCCTCGTCGGCGGCCTGTCGTCCTCATTCCAGGGCATTGCCCAGGTGGTCGGCCGAGACATCGTTCTCGAGCGCATGTCCGAGGAGCACGGCATGGTCAGGGTCGGGTCTGACGAGGGCGTCGAGGTTGGTGAGCGCCTCTCGTTCTATCCGATGCACGCCTGTACCTGTGTCAATCTCTCCGACGAGCTGATCGGCATTCGAGCCGGCCGAGTCGAGCGGGTGTTCCCGGTTCTCGCGAGGGGAAAGCGAACGTGATGCGCCGCAACCCCGTGCTCGAGAGGTTGCGCGCCGGAGGCGTGGCGGTCGGCACGTTTGCGATCGAGCTCGCCTCGCCTTCTCTCGCGCGCGTCGCAGCGACGGCGGGCGCCGAGTTCATCGCCCTCGATCAGGAGCACTCGGGGTTCGGTCACGAGACCGTGCGCTCGTTTCTGGCTGGCGCGCGAGCGGCCGACATCGTGCCGCTGATCCGCGTTGCGAGCAAGCATTCCGAGCCGCTGTCGCTTGCGCTCGACCTGGGCGCGCTAGGAGTGATTGTTCCGTTCATCGAGAGCGCCGAGGAGGCGGCCGCGGCCGTTTCCTCGCTGAAGTATCCTCCGCTGGGGCGCCGCGGCTTCGGTCTGCTCCACCTCGACGAGCACGACGGAGCCGTCGGGCCATACATGGCTGACGCCAACGATCGCACGATGGTGGTTGTCCAGATCGAGTCACGCTCCGGGTTGGAGGACGTCGAGCGGATCGCCTCGGTGGAGGGCGTCGATGTCCTCTGGATCGGACAGTTCGATCTGACCGCCTCGCTCGGAATCCCGGGTCAGTTCGACTCCCCTTTGTGGGAAGAGGCGCTCGATCGTGTCGTATCGGCCTGTCGCGCTGCCGGGAAGGCAGCGGCGATGGCGGCGGAGACACCAGCCGAGGTCGGACCTCTGCTCGAGCGAGGGTTCCGCTGCATCTCGTTCGGTCACGACCTCACCCTCTTCCGGCGCGGCCTTGCGGACGGTGTGACCGCGGTACGAAACGCACGCGGGAGCCAGCAATGACGTTCCACTCGTGAAAAGGAGCCGCTCGTGCCAAAGCAGGTGATTCAAACCGACGCTGCAAGCCCTCCGCTCGGAGCCTACTCCCAGGGTTGGCGGGCGGGTGACTTCATCTTCGTCACGGGCTGCGGCCCGATCGACCCGAGCGGATCGGTCAAGGGCTCGACGATCGAGGAGCAGACCGACGTCGTGATCGACAACCTCGAGGAGATCCTGCGTGCTGCCGGCGCGACGCTCGCAGACGTCGTCAAGACCTCGGTTCATCTTCTGGACACCGCCGAGTTCCCGCGGTTCAACGAGGTGTACGCACGTCGATTTGCCGAGCCACGCCCTGCTCGGACGACCGTCGGGAGCGATTTACGACAGGTTCCCGGCATGCGAGTCGAGATCGAGGCGACCGCCTACGTTGGCCAATGAACGCCCGGCCAAGCCAGCTTCCACTACGGCGAGGCGACAGGGCTTAGCCTGACCGCTTCATCGCCGCATCGAGAACCTGCTCGAGGTGAGGTGCTGAGAAGCACTCTATTCAGGGGATCTGCGAGACGCTCGTGGGTGTCGAGGCGAAGGCGGACGAGCCGTTCGACGCGGCGGTCGCGGTGCGCATACCGGAAGGCGCGGGCGCGGGCCGGCAGTGCCCCGGCGACGAACTCGAGTATCGCCCGCCAGTAGGCATCGGTGACTCCGGCCTTGCGCGCCACTGTTCCAAACCACGTTTCACGCGCGTCGTTGAAGGAACGCTGGGTTGCTGAACGCCGACCAAAGAGCCACCTGAGCGGCGCTTTCGAGACGGGAGCGACGGGACTCGAACCCGCGACCTCCGGCGTGACAGGCCGGCGTTCTAACCAACTGAACTACGCCCCCCGGGGCGAAGGACAGTGTAGCCGGGACCCTCGCGCGCGCGGCGGGATTATGACCCGTGAAGCGCGGCGAGGCGGGATGAGCGCCACGTGAGGCGCGTGTGAGCGGCGCGGCCTAGCTTCGAGGACGACCACGGCTCGACAGGGGAGGTTGGGATGAAGCTCGAAACGACCGTTCGACGCCGTCGCGCCGCGATCGGCGCGGTGACGGCGACAGCGGTGCTCGCCGGCGGGATCGCGCTCGCGGGCGTTCCGGGCGCGTCCGGGGTGATCAACGCGTGCTACGGCGAGGTGAGCCGGCTGGTGCGCATCGTCGACGCGGAGGCCGGTGAGCAGTGCAGGGGCAACGAGCACGCGCTCGCCTGGAACCAGCAGGGCGACAAGGGCGACAAAGGCGACAAGGGTGAGCGCGGTCTGCAGGGTCCTCCCGGCGAGACGCTCGTCGGGTACAGGACGATCAAGGGCGCTCCCGAGACGGAGGTGACGGCGGTCGGCTGGCCGGCCCCCGACAACCCGCCGACGACGGTCCTGACGCTCCAGCCGCCTCCCGGGGTGTACCTCGTCACTGCGTCGATCGGGGCACGGAAGGACGACGGGAGCGGCGACCTTGTCTGCCGCGTCGACGGGGGCAAGAACGAGTTCGCCTCCGTCTTCACGCGGACCGCCCTCGGGGCCGAGCCGGGACACGCGCGGCGCGCGACCGTCTCGGGCACCGGTTTCACGAGCCTCACGACCGCCGATCCGAAGCTGACGCTCGCGTGCTGGAAGGACGAGAACGGTGCCGGGGAGCCGGCCGGCGAGAATCCGACGGTGTTCTACGCGAACCTGAACGCCGTGAACGTCTCGCGCGCGACGATCACGATTCCGCCGGAGTTCGGGCCGCCGATCGAGCTGCCGTAGCAGCGACGGAGGGAGCGGCCGCACCGGCGGCCGCTCCCTCTCTCAGTAGGGTGGGCGGCGTGTTCACGATCCGCTCCTACGAGGCCGGCGACGAGGTGGGCTGGGTGCGCTGCCGGGTGCTCTCGTTCCTCGGCTCGGCGTTCTGGGACGCGGTCGAACGCGAGAAGGAGCGCTACGACAACCCCGCGATCGAGCTCGTTGCCGACGACAACGGCGAGATCGCCGGCCTGCTCGACCTCGAGGTCGAGCTCGCACCCGGGGTCCTCGCGGACCGGCCCGGCCGGGGCGGGATGATCTGGCACCTCGCCGTCCACCCCGACCACCAGCGGCAGGGGATCGCGGCGGCGCTGCTCGAGGAGGCCGAACGGCGGGCGCGAGAGCGCGGGCTCGTCCGGCTCGAGGCCTGGACACGCGACGACGCGCACGTCCAGCGCTGGTACGAGACCCACGGCTTCGTCCTGATCGACGGCTACCTGCACGTCTACCTCGAGCGCGACGACCTGCGAGCGCTCGACGGGGAGCTCGGCGAGCTCAGGCTGATCAAGGCCTTCGCGCACTACACCGGCGACCGCCCCGACGAGATCCGGCACCGGTACGGGCGCGTCCACGACGACGTCCTCTACGAGAAGCAGCTGTGACGACCGTCGACTGGATCGCCGCGGCTGTGATCGGTCTGGCGGCGCTGAACGGGCTCCGGCGCGGGCTCATCGGCAGCGCCTTCTCGCTCGCGGGGATCGCTGCCGGGGCGTACTTCGGCGCCAAGCTCGCGCCGCAGTTCCTGTCAGGGAGCGAGTCGGCGTACACGCCGCTCGTCGCGCTCGGCGGCGCCGTGGTGCTGGGCGCGTTCCTCCAGAGCGCCGCGTCGGTCGCGGCGAACGCGATCCGCAGGAGCCTCTTCGTGGTGCCGCCGCTGCGGGCTCTCGACTCGCTGGGCGGGCTCGCGCTGGGCGCGGTCGCGGGGGCGGCGATCGTCTGGGTTGCCGGCGCGGTCGCACTGCACACGCCCGGCCAGACACAGCTGCGCGAGGAGGTGCAGCGCTCCCGCATCCTCAGCGAGATCAACGAGCGGGTGCCGCCCTCGCGGCTGCTCGACGCGATCGCGCGCGTCGACCCGTTCGCCGCCATCCGCGGGCCG